>JAHDHI010000034.1 GCA_020631395.1 Bizionia sp. | reverse complement strand
GAATTTCATTCTTTTGTTTAAAACTATGGATTTCCAATCCATAGTGGTTTATTTTGTTTTCTTGGAAATAGGCAAAATGACTCTTTATGGTTTGTGAGAATACTTCAAAATTGTAAATTGGATCGTTTCTTTTTTCATCACTCAACTTCATAGAACATAACTTAGGAAAGGAATGTAACCTCTTATACAAGTATTTGCCTATGCCTATGGACACTGAAAGCGTATCGTTTTTGACACTTATGTTTCTGCCGAATTTTGAAAGTTGACCTTGCTCTATTGGCAGACAGGATATTTTTGTGACATCATAGAGTTTATAGTCGTCGTCTTCGATTTTTAGAATTTTACCATATCCGATGGATTCCCACGTACCGTGTATGGAATTGTCGTTTTTTTGGGTTTGACAAGAGCCTATCAAAAGAATGACCATGATGAGAAGAACGTACTTTTTTACCATAATTGACTTTTATTAAAGAGAAAGACTTTTCTGGATTGTTACAGTTTGGAAAAGTTCATCTAATTAATTGTCCTATCGAGATTCGGTAATTCCCCATGGTTTTATGAAGCGAAATCTATTTCTTGATGAATGTATCGAGGTCGTTTATTCCATGGGCTTTGTCATAGTCTTTTTCTCCGATGGTATTGGCTTCGTTAGAATCGTAATCCATCAACAGCTTCCATATGCCATCTTCTTTTGTGAAGATGACGTGAAATTGCCCATAATAGGTTCGTTCGTTTTGCTTGTCCTTGTTTACAATGAGTTTATATATACCTCTTTCGCTTGCAATGGAGTCATTGTTTATTCTTTCGAAGAAGCGAAGTGAGATATCATTTGTATTCTTTTTTTCCTTTGCCTTTCGAAATCTGGTTTTGTAGCTGTTAATGTAGCTTTTGTAATCGGTTATTCTTTTGCCTCCGGAAATACGGATTAGCTTCTTGGAATGTATTTCTGCCATCAAGGTATAATCCAATGTTTCGAATGCCCTATGGAATTTGCCCCATACCTCGTTAATTTCCTTGAGGTCATTTAGGGTTTGGGAATTGCCTTGTGTGAATGCAAAAAGGAGTAGGAGGAATGCTGTACATTTGTTAAACATAACTATGGTATTTTCAAAGTATGCATGAATATAGGGAAATTAGATGATATTGACATGGTCGCGTTTTGATGCTCAATGTGAACAACATCTCCATAAGCAATAGGTATTGTTTGACAATGTTTGTTTGCAATGTAACGATAGAGTACTTCATTGTCCATAGATTGCCTTTTCGATGGCTTTGTCGATCTCGAAAATAGCTAGGTCATGGGTTTTGAATCCTAGATGATTTCTTCATGATGTTTGCTAGCAAGTCGGGATCGATCTTTTTTCCTGTCAATACCAATACTACATTTTTTCCAACATATTTTTTTGAGACCAACAAAGGCGATATGGTTAATGCGGAAGCAGGTTCTATGATGGTTTGATGGTGTGCTATCATGAAAGCCAATGCCTTTTCTATGTTTTCTTCCGATACGAGCTCAAAGTCTGAAATTAGTCGTTTGCAGATGTCAAAAGTGACGGCATTGGCTTCTATGCCACCAGCCGTTGCATCGGAAATGGTCGTTGATTTGCTTGGAGGTACGATGTTTCCCTTCTGAATGGATTGATACATTTCCGAGGCATTGATCGGTTGGCAGCCAACGATGTTCACGTCGTCGTTGGCATAATAGCTTGCAATCCCTGAGATTAGCCCACCTCCACCGACGGGAACCAAGACAATGTCTACTTCTGGTAATTGTTCTTCGATTTCAAGACCAATGGTACCTTGTCCTTTTATGATTTCGACATCGTTGTATGGATGAATTAAAACTCCTCCTATCTCTTTGGCATATTGGGTGGCTTTGGCTTCTGTTTCCATGCTGTTCATACCATGGAAGATCTTTTCCATCTGGTATTGTTCCAACGCCTCGATTTTTGCATGGTTTGTTCTTTCTGGTAAAAACAAGATGCCTTCACATCCATTTTTATTCATACTATGGCCAAAGGCCATGGCATGATTTCCTGTGGAGGCTGCCACAAAGGGTTTTTGGAATTCGGAAGGGTCAATGGTATTGAATTTGTTTAATACGCCTCTTATCTTAAAAGAACCGGTTTGCTGGAGATGTTCCATTTTCAAGTAGACATTGGCACCTGAGACGGCACTTAGCCTTGGAGAAGACAACAAAGGAGTTTTATGGATGTCATCCCTGATTCTCAAATATGCTTGTTCTATGTCGGATTTGGAAATCATTGACTCTCAAAATGTGCTTGTTTCTTTATTTTTACTTTTTATCGATTACCTTTAGATTGATGTTTGATAAATCAATTGCCAATGGCTTAAAATGAAAAACCTCCATACACCCAAAATCAATTTCTGTTGATTTTTAAGGTATACGGAGGTTTTCCGTAAAAAACTCATTTTGCTTTCCCAATTTCTTCCTTAAAGCTGGAAAGCAAATGTGCAACGGTCTTGCTGCGAGGTTTCTAGAGTGCTAATTTAAGAAAAAAAATGAACTTTGGAGATGTGGTTAGAACTTTTGATAGGTAGTATTTTTAAACCAAAGAGGACTTCATTAATATTTCCAATAAATTCTTCTGAAAAGTTTTTACTCATCCTTTCTTTAATAGACTTTTATTCTTCACCTTTTGATATGCAATGAAATCCAAAAGGCAAAGCACGGTGGAACTCGTTTATGGATTTGAAATTGTCCATTGCCACTTGTGTAAAAGTTTCTGTTGTTTTTGTGCTAGTTTCTGAACCTTATGGGGTAGGGCTTTTTGTAAAGCTCCTCCCTTCAAGACAAGGCAGTTAAAAATGAGCCCCAATCTATGGAAGTAGAATGAAAACCTTGTTGTAGAAGTTTATATGGAACTCGTTTTTTGCTAATTGTTGGTTTGTGTAACAGCTCCACCAATGTTGTAAACAGTTTTATGACAACCAAGTTGTTTTTGTTTGAACTATTACCCAAGTCCCATTTCTAAGTTCACATTTAACATTCAATCCTTTTCCGTTCATTAAACCTCTTACTATTCCAACTTCAAATTCCGCTTTGGTTCTGGTTTCGTTAAAGACTACTCGTGATAAACGTATTGATTTAATGAAAAAACCCAATTTTCTAATGTTATCATTTTCCTTGACTAGAATTATTCCATTTGGATGGTTTATTTTGTCCACCACAAATTCTTTTTTCCCTAAACCGCTTTTTTCATCTAAACTATCTGGCAATATCAAAAAGTCGATTTTGGATAAAGAAACTTTTGATGTGTCAATTCCTTCACTTTTAATTCTTTCAAAAAGTTTGGTTTTATCTTTAATTTCAAATCGTTCGTTAAATCTTTCAAGCTCAAATTTTTCGATAAATGAATAATCATTATGATTATATAAAATATCTTCCCCTAAATAGGATAAAGTTTGATTATAAACGGCATATTCAAGATTTTCTAATTTTATACTATCTTCTATTTCTGCATTATTAGGTTTGTTTTTTTTACATCCTAAAACTGAAATAACTAATAAAATAAAAATTGATTTACTAATAAATTTCATTGGAATGCAGTTTTCTTAAATTGTGTACAACAATAATATAATGGCAATTGCCATTATATTCCATATATCCACTAAATTGATGGATTTTCAAACAAAACTATAACAAAAAAAGATTTTGTTCTAAAAAAACGATAGACTTATTAGTTTTTTTGGGATAAATAATTTTATGCAAATAATAAGAATCACAGAGGAAGTTAAAAGGTTGCCACAAAAGAATCTTATAAAACATTTTTCAATTTTCTAATGAACAGGCAAAGTGATCACTTTTAAAAATGGAAGCAATTCCTTTTCATAGCAATTAAGGATATCGCTGGTTGGACCTGTAAAGCATTTAATTCTATTTAAGCCATTTTCTGTCCAGGATAAGCTAATGACAAAACTATTCCAAGAATATGTTACCCTTGTATGGATGTCGCTAGGAAGTTCATTTGTTGCTATATATTCGTTTAATAGGCTTTTAACTAAATTGTAATCATTCATTGATTGTGGGGTTAAAATATAAAATGAGCATATTCAATTCATAGAAAATGAAACCCTACTTCTAAAAAGGAGTAGAATTTTGTAATCCAACTAAATTGGGTAGTACTTTTCTTGATTTATGAGAAATAACAAAATGCTATTGATGAGTTTACATAAGTATAACCAAGCTCTTATGTAAAAATCTAATATCATCATAAATACGCATCTAGATTAGTTTTGGATTTCGAACATAAAAAAAGCACCTTACTGTACTTCGGGTGCTTTTTAGCACTAGTATTTCTTACGTTGAAGAAAAATCACTTTAACTATTACAAATAAAGAACTTAAAAATATAAAACGAAAAAGGCTTTTCATTACTATTTCTAAGGATGGGATTGAAAGAATCAGAGCAATCAATTTTAAAAACAACAAGTATTAGTTTGTGAGACAAGTCTAATCACTAGTTAAATGAATCAATGTGTCTTTAGCATCATATCTATATTCAAATGCTCAATTTAAATCCAAAAACAGGAAGTTCTCCTTGAATGAAATCGATGGCTTCACATCTTGTAAACCCCAATCTCTCATACATTCCCCAAGCTACCTTTATGGATTCGGTAGAGTGTATGTAAAGCTCTTTTTGGTTTTTCCCCTTTGCACGGTCAATGCACGCCTTGCAAAGCCGTTTTCCTATCTCTTTTCCTCTTTCTTGAAAATCCACTGCAAGCAATCTAAATCCTGAGGCATTTTTTATTTTTGTGACGGTTCCTCCAGAGCCATAATTTTTCATATCGCTAAAATACACGACGGCACCTACCATTTTGCCTTTGTTGGATATGGCCACTATTAGCTCCGTGTTTTCTTTTTCAGTCAGGGTACCGACGTTTAACAACATCTTATAATAATCCGGTTGTTCCGAAGCCTTTGGGAAACCCTCCAATTGGGAATATACACTTGCCATCAATTTGCCAATGCTGACAAATTCGGCTGGTTTGGCATTTCTTATTTCAAGCTTTTGACCGCTATTCAGATTCATGGATTACAATAGTTGTTTGTGATTTTATGTTCTTGGGTGGGATGTCAATTGCATTGACTCTTTTTTCATCATCATATCTGGATTTAACCTTTTTGCCATCAATAGTGGCAAAAGAGGCCTTTTTGCTGGCAGCCAACTCTATCGTGTAAGATCGTTTCTTAACCTGTCCATCATAAGTCCCTTGGGTTGGATGCACGGTAATGCTATGTTTGTTTTTCTCTCGGGTATAACTCAATGTGGTAAGCGCCTTTTCGTCCTTTTCATAATCAAGGCTCATACCATCGTCTTCATACAAATCAAAAGAGGATGTTTGCCCATCCACGCCAGGGAAGCATCTTATGATGAGTTCATTTAATTTCGTACTGGACATCCGCTCCGTGTAGGGCTGCATGGGTATTGGCATACCCCCCTTTGCAAATAGAGGAAACTCATAGATGTTGGAGGAGACGGTAACGGTCTTGTTACCTTTGTATTTGGTATTGTCGAAGAAGTCGTACCAAACACCTTCAGGTAACCATATGCTTTTCTCTACTATTTTGTATTCCCCTATTCCTGGTTCTGTAATGGGGGCAGCCAAAAAGACATCTCCCCAGAAGTATTGACCTTCCTGCTTGTATGCTTCATCATCATTTGGGAACTCCAAATACATTCCTCTCAATATGGGAAGGGTTTCCTTGTGGGCTTGCCATACCGTCGAATATATGTATGGCATCATTTGGGATCGCATATGGTAGATTATGCGCATGCTCTTTTCTGCGGTTTCTCCCCATAGCCATGGTCTTCTGTCGAGGTTGGCGTCGTAAACGGAATGTATTCGCAAGGAAGTGTTCGTCAATCCGAATTGGGTCCAACGGGTGTAGAGTTCCCAAGCCTTTTCCTTGGGCTCTCCAAAGAAACCTCCTATGTCGTGTGCCCAAAAGAAACAAGCGGAATTGCCGCTGGTAACCGTAAAGGGAACCTGATATTCGAGCGATTCCCAAGTTCCTTCATAATCTCCGGAAAATTGTATCGGGTAACGATGACTTCCAAATCCTGACCATCTGCTATAATTCATCCCTCTCTTGTTGTTTTTTTGGGAATGAAGGAAGTACAAATGATTCAACCATTCCAAATGCGTCAATCCATGCACACCTCTTACATATGGGTAAAGGTAGTCTTGTTGCCAATCCAACCACCAAAAGTCAATACCGATGTCCTCGTTTGGCTCCAAGGCGTATTTGAAAAAGGAATTCATGTATGTGGGGTCTCCAGCATCAAAAAGAGGAGTTGGTTCATTGATTGTTTTTCCTAAGCTGTGCATGAAATCCTGATAAGTGGATTCGTGATTGCGAATGCCATCGTGTGGATGATCGTTGAGGGCGACATGCACGTCTTCGTCTTTGAATTCCTTGATTAGTTTATCAGGATTGGGAATTAGGTCTTTGTTCCAAGAGTATCCGGTCCAACCTCTGTTTCCGGCATGCCCCGTACCTTCTTTGGCATCTTTTTGAGTATGCCATCCCATGTCGAAGACCATGATGTCCAGAGGGAAATCATACGCCTTGTATTCCTTGAGGATTTGACGATACTCATCGGCAGAATAATCCCACCATCTACAATACCAAGCTCCAAGGGCATATTTTCGAGGTAAGGGAACCTTGCCACTTATGGCGGTCAAGGCCTTCAAGGCGGCTTTGTAATCCTTGTCGTAGGCAAAGAAGTACCTATCCATGACACTTTCCTTTGGACGATTTTCTATCCAGCCATTTTTTAGAATGGGTTTGTAGTCGTCTTTTAGGATGAACCAGCCATTATGACTCAATATTCCGTTATCTACTTCTACACGGCCATTTTTTCCATCTAATGTTTGGATGGTACCTCCTAGATTCTTTTCTCTATCGTTCTTTTGATATATCATAAACCTTTTCTCCTTTTCTCCTTGCCTGTAAAAGATCCTGAAGTTGGTTTGGCCAAAGGGGAATCCATCGTTGAAATATTCTATTCTCATACGAGAGGTGGAGATATGCGTCCAGCCCTCATCATTGGTTGTGACTTCGAATTCATCGCAACGGGAATTTCGGTTTACCGCAAAGAGGGTAGGAGCATCTATGAATTTGCGATCCAAGGCATATTCAAGACGAACCAGTTCGGGTGTAATGATGGTAAATCTAGCATTCCCCAGAACAATTGGATTCTCTTGACTGAAGGAATCACTACCAATTAAAAAAGACAATGCGAATAGTAAAAGGATGTTCTTTTTCATCTTGATTTATTTTAATGAATTACTTATGGCATGGATAAATTATATTCTTGTTCAATTAGCCCTATGTTACTTTTCATTCAATCTATGCGAATCTCTTTAATTGTTTGTCTGATGTCCTTTGAGGAACTTCCTATCAAAAAGTTATACTCCCCCTTGTCGATTTTCCAATCATGTAGATTGGTGTCATAGTATTGAAAGGCATCCTTTTTTAATGTGAAGGTAACCTCTTTAGTTTCGTTGGGCTCTAAAAAGACCTTGTTGAATGACTTCAATTCTTTTTCAGGTCTGTCTACACTTGTACTTACCGGTTTTACATAAAGTTGAATCACTTCGGAACCGGATACTTGTCCTGTATTGGTTAACTCCAAAGATACTTCAAATGTGTGTTCATCCAATTTTTTCAAGCGTGGAGCATTATAACGAAAGTTAGTATACGAAAGGCCATGGCCAAATGGAAAACGTGCTTCTAGTTTGTGCTTGTCCAAGTATCTGTATCCAACATAGATGCCTTCAGAATAGATAGATTGCAAGTTTTTGTCTTTATAATCCGAAAAGCCAGGAGAATCATCCTGTGATTTATAGAATGAAGCTGGTAGCTTCCCTGATGGATTGTGATTGCCCAAAAGAATGTCGGCTATTGCATTTCCTCCTTCTTGACCTCCAAACCATGCCTGTACTATTGCAGGGACATCATCCGCCCATGCTTCCATAATTGGGGGTGTACCCGAAATGACGACGACTATTGTATTGGGATTGGCTTCCCTGACCTTTTCTATCAGTAGGTCTTGATTTTTTAAAACGAGAAATTCCCGATCTCGGCCTTCTCCTTCGAAATGATCGGAAAGCCCAACGCAAACTATCGCCAAATCTGAAGTTTTTGCCAAGTCTACTGCTTCTTGGATTAAATCGGTATTGGGAATAACCCAACCTAGTTTTATTTCTGAAACGTGACCGTTGTTGTAATACTCCAATTGAATATCATATGTTTCCCCTGCTTCAAGTGTGATTTTGACTTCTTCAACGTTACTTCCTTTCTTATCCTTCCATTTGTCAATAAGCAACTTGCCATCAATCTTTAATCGCACGCCATCATTGTGCATGACGTTAAATGTATATTCTCCGGACTTTGGAGCCTTTAACTTTCCTTTCCAACGAACGGAAAAATAATTTTCGTCGTCAGCTCCATGAAAATCCCAACTTGGAGCATCATAGTACCAAAGAAAGTTAACATCTTTGTCATTACGGATGAAGTGAGCTTCTCCTTCACAATTGATGTTTCCAAAATAGTAAGCTTGCAGTCCTTTTATGCCATCTACTTCTTCGAAGTAGGTGTTTTCAATAATTTGAATATCATTGGTAATGGTGGTTCCCAATGCATAATTGATTTCAACGTCCTCACTTACTTTGCTTCTTAACCCTTCCAATGGAGAAATGGCGTAAAATGGTGTTACCTTCGAAGACCCACCGCCTCCAACGCGGGCAAAGGAGGCATTGGGACCAATCATTGCAATCTTTTTGACGTGCTCTGTATCTATAGGCAAGGCATTGTTTTGATTTTTTAGAAGAACAATACCATTGACTGCTGCATCATAGGCAATTTTTTTATGGGCATTGCTTTTTAAGACTTTTGTTGAAGTAGGTTCTTGTTTGGAGAACATATTCGCTTCAAAACGTACACGTAGCAACCTCCTTACTTTATCATCTATGATGTCTTCTGTTATTTCTTTGTTCTTCAAGGCAATTTTAATGAGAGAGTCATTGTAGTGATCCCCAAACGGCATTTCCAAATCCAATCCTGCATTTGCACTTTTGGCGGTACTGTGCGCTGCTCCCCAATCTGAGACGACAAATCCAGTAAAGCCCCATTTTTTCTTCAAGACTGTGTTGAGCAAGTAGTCGTTTTCTGCCGTCCAAAGATCATTGACCTTATTGTATGATGTCATGACGGTCCATACGTTGGCTTCCTCGACGGAGGCTTTGAAGGCTGGTAGGTAGATCTCATGCATGGCACGTTCATCTACAATGGCATTTAGACTACTTCTTTTCCATTCTTGGTTGTTACAAGCGAAATGCTTTACACAAGCCAAGACATTTTCACTCTGTACGCCTTTTATGTATGGTATGGCTGTTTTACCAGCCAAGTATGGATCCTCTCCAAAGCTTTCAAAATTCCGTCCACCAATGGGAAAACGGTGAATGTTTACACACGGGCCAAGAAAAAAATTTCGCCCTCTGGCCTTTGCTTCCTTACCAATGAGTTGACCAACTTGATATAGGATATCCTTGTCCCATGTAGATGCCAACGAAACGGAAGCAGGTAGGGCAGTTGCTTCAGACCATCTTATGCCTACTGGTCCATCTGTCATCCGGAGAGTAGGGATATTCAAACGATCATTGTATTTGGTGTCGAAACCAACACCTGCGAGTTGTTCGATCTTTTCCTCGAGAGTCATCAAACCCAATAAGGAATCTACTTTGAATTCTGTATTGTCCTTTGAATCGTCAGATGCTTTCTTGGGAGTGCTCTCACAAGATATGAATGCCAATATGAGAAGTAGGTATTGAGGGATTTTTTTCATAGGTCTATATTTGTTGCTTTTTAGTGGCAAGTATTGTTTGTTGTCAATCATTCCTATAGGGGTACTTTTTCTACATACTCGTTTCATTTGTGCTTTTCAATTTGAAATTCGTATGGTCTCTTTTTTTGCTCCCCAATTTTTCAAGGTAACGGATTTCCAATGTTTTGGTAGTTGGGGCGTATTGAAAATAACACCATCATTGGTTATTTCTGCTCCACAAAACCCAAACAGCACCGTTTGAAGCATCCCACCTGCAGCGGTCATGAAATAGGGGTTGTCGTCATAAGCTCCTTCTGCCAACACACCATAGGGTTCTCGTTGATTGGGTTTGTAAGCTTTTTGAAATAATTCCCACGCCTTTTCTCTCATACCCAACTTGCTATAGATAATGGCATAGATGGAATGTGTCATGGCAGGACCAGAAACATCTACTTTTTCCTGATAGTAGTTTAGGTTTCTCAACATCGCTTCTTTATCCGTTATCAATTGCAAAGGATAGCTTAGAAGATTTACATCGGCTTGTTTGGTTTGTTCTCCTTTGTAGCCTTTGTAATTTTTAATGGTACCATCTTTGAATTTTTCAATGACCAACTTGTTTGACAGTTCTCTCCACTCTGGATTGATGGGCTCGTTTAAAATTTCTGAAGCTTCAATGACATGCTTCATAACAGTAATCACTGCGCCATTGGTAAAAGCATTGTTGTCTACATTTTCTGCATATTCATCGGCTCCTACGACATTTAGAATGTGAAACTGGCCTCGTTCGTCCCTGGAGCTTCTACTCAACCAAAAATCTGCAATGTCAGTTAAGATAGAATAGGCTTCCTTTCGTAGCCAATCTTCATCTTGAGTGACGCTGTAATAATTCCATAAGGCCAAACCGACAACTGCGGTGATATGATGCTCAAAAGGACCTGTAAGTGCCCATGTGGGTGTAGATTCTTCACCGAAATCGTCTGATTCCCAAGGAAACATGGTGCCGTTGTAACCATAGCTATTCGCTTTTTTATTAGCCGACTCGACATGTTTGATGCGGTAGTCCACCATTGGTTTGGCAAATTCAGGATTCAGCACCAACAAAGGGGGATACATCCATAATTCACTATCCCAAAAAATATGTCCATAATAGTCCAAATTGGTCAAACCCATGGGGGGAATGCTATAGCTTGTATTCTTCCTGATGGAGGAGTAGAGGTTGAATAATGCAAAACGTACATCTTTTTGACTGGAGTCATCTCCATCTATGACGATGTCGGTATTCCAAATGCTTTCCCATGCCTTTTTATGATTTTCAATCAACTTGTCCTTACCTTCGAGCATGGCAAAGATGCATTGTCGTTCTGCTTCAGTTCGAGGGTCTTGAAAATCGGTTGTCGATACGGTACTGCCTACCAACGAGAAAGTGAATTTCTCTCCCTTTTTCAATCGTATCGTAAAATACTGCTGATAATAACCTTTCGACCATTCATTATACAATACTTGTCGAGTATTTTTACCAAAGGTGAAGCCACTGGAAGCTGCCAATGTATGTTTGCCCTTTGGAGAACTTGCAGATGTTGTCAATATGGGGAGTTGCACGTGATCCTTGTTGAAAGTTCTGAACTTGCCTTCTCCCTCTTCAAGGGGAAATTTGATGAGATGCTTGTTGAGTATTTTAACTTCAGTGTCTTTTGTTGCTTCAATTTCAATTTCAAATAGAGCAATATGGGGAAGGTGTCTTAAGGCTCTTATGGAGTGGGTTACATTCAATTCGCCATTTAGGCTGAATTGGGTAGAAAGAACAGCTTCTTTCATATCCAGTTGTTGCTTCCAATTATTGATTTGATTGAAATTGGTACTTCGTGCATTGGCAGTCCTCAATTCTAAATTGGCAAAGTTTATTCCTGGTAAGATGCATTGTACATCGTCATTGCCGAATTTATCAAATACTCCATTAAGGATAATTTGTTGTATTTCCATTGGTTTGGATGATACTCTAAGCCCAATCATACCATTAGCAATAGTTGGAGCACTGTATTTATCCATGGTATTTGCTCGAAGAATCCAGTTGGTGTCTTGTTGGGAAAGAATTAAACAAGGAAAGATTAAAAATAATAATAGAGGAATTTTCATATGCTTGTATTTAAGAGAGGCTGCTATGATAAGTAGAAGAGAAAGGGGACTTTTTTGATTATGATATGAATTTATTTAAATATTATAATGTAATTATGATGATAAAGATAAACAACCTATTTGCAATGCAGGTTTTTTTTAAGGATTTATGTGTATGAAATAACAATACTATCTACTTTTTCCTATTGAGTTATTTAAATTATGCATTTTACAAAGTTCGTTTATTTTTTTTGAAAAGGCCTTTTTGTAAAAATCAGGCATTCCCGACCCGTCTTTAAAGTAACTGACATACCTACTTTCCAATTCTGGAAAATGCTTTTTTATTGCATTCAGCATCAAAACCTTGCTGTCTGCCTTGCCATTGCCAAATAGGGTGATTGTGGCAGGTAGCACATAATCGACATTGCATTGTTCGAATGTGGAAAAAAGCAGATCCAGATGTTCTGTGGTATCGGAGATGAAAGGCAACAATGGCATCAAACTTACACCTGCCAAAAAACCTTCATCAAGTGTCTTGTTCAAGGCAGTGAGCCTTTTGGATGGGGTAGGAGCTCCCTTTTCGAATATTTTGGCAACATCGTTATCCAATGTCGAAAATGAGAAGGAAACAATCGTACCTCCATCCAAACGACTGGTCAGATCTGTTGGCAATAGGGCCGTCTTGTCTATTTGATGGAGCAAATCGAAATCTCTTTCAATCAAATCGGATTTTGTAATGATGTGAACAGGGAATCTATGTTTGGCTATCACTTTCAGGGCATCCCTTGTCAATAGGTATTTATCTTCTATTTGAAGATAAGGATCCGTTGCCGATGAAAGTACGATGATGCCATATTGATTCTTCTTTGCTCTATTGTATAGTTGGCGATCCAAGATTTCAATGGCGTTTGTCTTGACTGATAGGCTTTCCTCGAGATTGGTTCCATATTTGCTACCTCTAATGTAGCAATACAGGCAATTGAAAGCGCAACTACTGTATAAGTTGAGCGTATAGTCGTCCAAGAACCAACTGTCTCTCTTCTTGGTTTTGTTCAAAACCGATTTGACTTCAATTTCTCTTGGCATGCTCATTTCTGTTTAAACCAATCGAAATCTTAGTTCTAAACCAATTGGCTACTTGATCGGTGTTTTCTATATCACTCTTGAAGTGTTCAATGACCTCTGGATGAAATTTAGCCGTTGTTTTGGCTGCCCAACCAACGCCTTGCCTTATTTCCTTGTCTTTGGTATTGGCCATTGACAATAGTATCTTGAACACCGTCTTTACATTGTTTTCATCCAGACCCTTCTTTATGGCATAGTGGACTCCTGCTCCCAACGAACGAATGACCCAATTGGTTTCATTCTTGGACAATCTTCTTAGTTCAGAAATTGTAATTTGTGGTTGGTGAAGCAATGAATGACCAAAGACGCGTTCTCCTATGATGTCGCACACATACCAAATGTCTGCATCCGAAATGTATTCCGTTGCCTTTCTTATCGATTCTGGGAAATGGTCTTGCAATCGCTTTTGTAGCATGATCCCCAAGATGACGTTGCCTCCTTCGGTCTTTAAAGATTGAATTTTGTCGCAAAAAGGAATTTGTTCTTCCTCTTGCAAGCTCAAGTGAAACTGCTCTGCGCAAAACTCCAAAAGAGGAAATTTTACCTTTTGGGAAAGGATGAGGCTATTCAACTCGTTAACCAAGCTCGTTATTCCTCCGGAATGATACTTTTCCAAGCATTTTGCAAGCAATTCCTTGATTTCCGATTTTCTTGTAATGACTTTCAATGTATTTCTAGTTTATGACTTTTGGGTTGAGCATTGAAGCTAATGTTCTTTTTTTGATTCCAATACCATCTTCTTGATTAAAGTGACCTGTCCCAGATGATAGTAACTGTGTTCTATCATGGCTTCGATGTTTCTTTGGTAGGTTCCATATTTTTCATCTACGAATGTGAGATCCAGTTTTTCATCTGGCATCAACTCTATAGAGAGGGCCAATTGTTCTGCATTGTTTAGGAAGGCATTCAAAAGCAATTCCCAATCTTCTTGTGATTCAATGGGAGAGAGGTCAAAGCCATGTTTGTCTCTAATGTCAAGTGAACCGCCTTTGAATATATTCAACAGTCCAGCCATGTAATAATTTATATGAAAGGTAAGTGCTGCCATCGTATTTAAAGTCCCAATTTTCATCGTAGCTTGCTTCCAAGTTAAGTTGGCCAATTGATCCTTGTAATTGGTATTGGCAATCCATAGGCCATTCAAAGTGACTTCTCTGAGTCGATTGGCTATTTGTTTTGTTCGCTTCATCGTTTGTTTTTTTGTCCAACAGACAATTTCTTAGGGACAAGTTAACAAAAAGGAACGAAATCATAATTTGGTTATTTGGGTTTTCATATATTGAAAGAACGACTCTACTCATAGTCCGGTATGTTCTTTCCCAAGATGATATCGCGTTTCATGGTTAACATTCCGTTTTCCAATTTTGGTGCTACAATACCAGAACCACCACGGTTTTTCAGTGCTTTCCTTTTATTGGGAGTCAAAAGAGGATCGTCGTCAAAAAGGTAGTCGTCCAAATAATAAGGATTGGTGTTTGGCTCTTTTACGGTTATATGGATATGTACTGGCTCATCTCTATTTGGATATGCCGCAGGCCTGAACGTATAAAACGTATATTTTCCGTCCTTGTTCGTTTTAATCCAACCACGAATGAAGCCATGTCTTTTTGCCCAACCCGTTTCATTGCCTTTGGTTTCATATATGCCTTGATCGTTGGTATGGTATATGTATGCAATGATATTTTCGGCAGGTGTTTTCCCATCCTTTTCGAAGATGGTTCCAGTAATCGTCAATTTTTGGGCATTTTTCTCAAAGCCAGGAAGTGTGTCCTTGGACTTTAACTTTTTGGAACCGTATTCAAAAATGGCTTCACAACCTTCACAAGGCCCACCTACATTTTGTTCTTGCCCATGTTCTGTCTTTTTGCTTTCCTGTCCCTTGCAATTGTAAAATACAAGAAAGATGCAAACTGTCAATGTTTTTATTTTTAGATGACTCATAGCTCATTCAATTATTATTTTTTTGACAAAGGTTCTGCCCTCATTGGTTATTTTTAGGAAATAAATGCCAGTGCCCAATCTTGACACGTCTATCACAATTTTGCCATTTAGTCTTTCCCGATGGATTTGTTTTCCCAAATTGTCGATCAAGTATAGATCGAATGCTTCCTTTGTTTTGTTTTCTATCGTCAACTTGTCTTTTGAAGGGTTGGGATAGGCAAAAAAGAGCTTTTCGAAGTTTGGTGTTTCTGGAACATTCAATAGGGAACAATCGCGAATCAGATTGAATTTGGTTTGCAAAGAGTCAATGGGTTCGATTTGGGCATTTTCATGAGTTCTTACCGAAACTCTAAAAGAGGGTATCCCAAATGGATCCGTTGGTTGGGAAACCTTTACAAATGCAAAGAGGGAAGACGTTCCATTGGAGCTGCATCTCGTATCGGCTCCTACCATATTTGCACCTTGAAGAGCTGCCATGAGCTTACAAGCCAAATCTCCTTCCTCATTTAAAAATTGGGTCTCCATGTTGTCCAGTACTTCTTGCCCCAGTAGGATATTGCCTTGAATGGAATAATTGGGGCCAGCTACATGTCCCTTGTAATTATCCGTGGATGCTCCCGTATGTGCTGCAGTAGAAGGGCCATTATCTACAATTGCTGCAATTCCATATTGTCTGTATTCCGGTTGGGACGAAACATCGTTTGCCACTAACCATTGGATTATTTGGTCTGGAGTGTCACCCGCGAGCATTCTATTGGTTGCATTGTTTTGATTCACTGCCGAATAGTAGGCCTGGGTATTTATTGCTCCAACATTGGGGATTAACTCTCCGAGAAAATCATCGTCCGAAAGATTGGTTTGAAATAGATCGACGCACGAAGCTCCTGCACTGCCTACTTCTCCTGTCTGTACGTCTACGGCAACGATGGAAAAAGTGTCTTGGCATGTGACATGCTGTATGGTGAAGGCGAGACTTAACACTAGGGGGATAATCATTTCTTTCTTCATGCTGTAAGGATTTGATTTAGAATGAATTGATTGAGGCTTGAATCAAATTTAAGTATTTTAAAATTGAAAAACAATCTGTATCTCAGAATGTAACGATCTTTGATGTGGATGAATTAGTCTTAATTGGAAAGCTTTCTCATTACCCATTCCAAAGGACCAGTTTTTTTATATCTCAACCATATCACGGCAAAGAGAATGCATAGTAAGCTAAATGCCAGAGCATATATAATTGAAAACGCCAATGAGAACTCCCCAAGGTCTTTGTAATCAGTGATTTCAACAATCCCCATTCCAACAACGACGTGAGCCACATAAAAGCTCAAAGCCAATTGCCCTGTCTTTGACAAGGATCTAACAATTACATTGCCTTTAAGTTTTTTGGATACCAAAATGCTAAGCGAAATGACAAATATGGCAATGCTACTTCCTGTAAGCATGTAGATGGGCAAGGGAGGCATGGGAGAAGTGCCAAATACCAATGATAAATCTGTGGTTGTATTGGTGTTTCCGTCGGATAGAAGGGAAATGAATATTATAGAAATAACTTTCAAGAGGATGAAAAGGGCTAGGCTAATCCAAATGGTTTTTTTTATGAAGCCATCGTCGTTCAAATCCTGTTTCCCAAACCACAAGCCAATGAGCATGAATGCAGTCCAAGGCAATACAGGATGAAAGCCATTATAGAAGAGATTACTCACAAAACCGCTCAATGTCCAAAAACCTTGATATTCAAAGGTTGAAAAATCCCAATTGTAATCATAACTAAAAAAAGCCATCAACAAGGGGTAAACAAGTATTGTGGACAAGGCAAAAACCAAGATGACATTGGGTTTGCTTTTAATCAGAAGAAGGGTTAGCAACATGTAAATTCCATAGAAATGCAAGATGTCCGCTGGCCAAATAAAAAGGTAGGACAAACCAATTGCGAAAAGAAGCAAGGCCCTCTTCACTATTTTAATTTGTGATTGACGCAATCTTGCATCGTCATTTTTATCTATGGCACGATTGGTCATAAATGCAATGCCAACACCAGCCAAAACCACAAATGTGGCAGCTGCCTTGCCGTCAAGTATGGAAACCATACTTTCTAGCCAATGTGTTCCTTTGTGTCCAAATACCATTTTGAAATTGACTATTATCATGCCAATTATGGCTATGGCCCTTGCGACATCAATTCCTATTATGCGCTGATTCATTAGTTTAAATACGTTCTTTATATACTATAAAGACATTCATTTATGACAAAAGGTTGCTTGTGAGTTCATTTTTTTGTAAAAAAAGTGAGTAATGCAGCTTAATCATCCATTAATAATGGCTTTGAAATCAAGACAACCTACCTTCTGTTCCCTTTTTTCTGTCCAATGACATGGGAAGCTCCAACGATGACAATGTTTCTTTCATTGACAAAAAAACAAGGGGAACTCAAATAAAGAAGGCATCAAAATCATAATTGTCGATGCCTTTTTCGATAAAAATCAGTTGGTTAAATTGTATCAAGAGATCCAACCATTGGCTATTGCTTTTTTTGAATAGAAATATAGGAACACGCCAATGATTAGAATTATTATTGGAAAAATGATAGCTATGGTTCCCATCATTTCTATGGAATCGCTTATGAATACGTTATGGATCATTTGTACGATGATTCCAATCAATGAAATAAGAAACAAAGTATTTGCCCAGCGTTTTTTCAAGATGAGAGCAATACTGGCCAATAGGCCAAAGAACACGGCAACTGCAAATGCAGACATGGCCCATGAAGGCGTATTGAGAGCCATTTCCAAAGCTTCCTCACTTGGCATGCTGGCTTTGAAAGCATCTGTTTGATAGGCTTGCTGCAAATATTGATAAACGCCCATTGCATTCCAAATGATGGCAATAACGGAAATAATCCAAAATAGTACTGGTGCTTTTTGAGATGTGGAATCAGACATAATTTTAAGTTTAGGTTGGTTTATTTGATATACAATGTATAAAATTTTTGTCAAATGTGTTTTAATGGATTATTTTCGAGCCAATAAAAACAGCATTTTGAAGAAGTATTTTTACGTTATCAACATCCAATATCTGGGCTACCGTTTTCATGGATGGCAAAAACAACCCAATGTAAAGACCTTGCATCTAATGGTGGATAGAACCTTGAATTACATATTGGAGGGAAAATATTTCAAAAGTTTGGTTTCTGGCAGGACTGATGCTATGGTATCTGCTGAAAATGCGGCTTTCGAGTTGTTTTTAAAAGAGCAAATCATTGATTTTGATGAATTTTTAAAATTGTTCAATCATAATTTACCTCAGGACATTCGTGCTTTGAGCATACGTGAAGTAGATGAGAAATTCAACATCATACAACATTCCAAAGTCAAAGAGTATCACTACATGTTTGCCTTTGGGGGGAAGTTTCATCCTTTTTGTGCTCCCATAATGACTACCATACTAGATGATTTGGATATTGAACTCATGAAGCAAGGAGCTAAATTGTTCGAAGGAGAGCATTATTTCAAAAACTACTGCTACAAACCAACGGACAATGGAGTATACCATCGGGAAATATTGAGTTGCGAACTGGTAGAGAACACGAAATACACAGCCAGTTTTTTTCCGGAGCAAACCTATTTGCTCAAAGTAAGGGGGAAGGGGTTCATGCGCAACCAAATACGATTGATGATGGGGGCTTTGATAGATCTTGGACAAGGCAAACGTACGCTGGAAGACATCGAGGCCAGTTTGAAGGAAGGCTATGAAGGAGACATCTATTACATAGCTCCAGCATCGGGACTCATATTAAATAGCATTGCATTTGAATAATGTCCAAAGCTTTTGTAATTTTAGAAAATGAGATGCGAAGGCAGATGCATTCGTATGGAAATGAACTATAATTTAAAACAACCAAGCATTGCTATGAGTAAAACCGTATACAAGGACGTCTTCAAATTTTTTAAAAAACTGGAAAAGAACAACGATCGTGATTGGTTCAATGAACATAAATCAGAATTCAAGACGATAGAGGCGGAGATAAAGACCTTTTACAATGCAATCTTGGAACGATTGAATGTGCATGACGAGATAGACAAATTGAAGATTTTCAGAATTTATAGAGATGTCCGTTTTTCCAAGAACAAACAACCATACAAAACCCATTTCGGAGGTTCTTTTCACAGAACCAAGCCAAGACTTAGGGGAGGCTATTATCTGCATATCCAACCCAACGATGAAAGTTTCATAGCAACGGGCTTTTGGGAACCCGCCAAAGAAGACTTGTTGCGCATTCGCAAGGAATTTGAAATGGATGACCAAGAAATACGGGATATCATGAACAACAAGACATTTAAGGACATATGGGGAGGTTTTGTTGGAGATGAGGTAAAAACTGCTCCAAAGGGCTTTAACAAAGAGCATCCAGCAATTGACCTGATAAGAAAGAAACAATACATCTTCACCAAAAAGTTTACGGACAAAGAGGTTTTGGATGCCAATTTCCTAAATACCGTAGATGACTCGTTTAAAGCAATTAGACCATACTTCGACTATATGAGCGATGTATTGACCACCGACTTGAATGGTGTGTCCATGCTTGAGGAAAAGTCCTAAAAAAACGATTATTTACCAACCAATCTAATGAAATGGAGCAGCTATCCATATCATTTGCATATCGTGAAACTTACGCTAAGTTGCAATTAATTACACAAACAAAACATTGTGATACCTTCTTATGTTATATCATAATCCTTAACAATCAACCTTTAATAAATTAACCATGAATTATTACAAAAAAACATTCGCCTTACTACTGTCATTTATTTTTGCCAACATCCTAATCGCTCAAGTGGGCATTGGTACCACCAATCCATCAAACCAACTCGATGTGGTCGGCTGGGTCGAATTGGGAGACGAAACCCAGACGGGTAACAGTGTGGAGGGCACCATGAGATACAACAGCACGTTAAAGTGCATTCAGTTTTACGATGGGAATACTTGGGCCTGCATTGGGCGCCCAAAAATACAAGATTTCGTGCTCCGAGATGCCATTGATGAAAACCAATCTGGCAATGTCAACAACATTACGGACTACAATGGAGGGAGCTATCAAGCATCGGCAAGACTTCCTTTTGTCGTTAACGATGTACATGCGGGAGACAACATTCTCTTCCTTGTAGAATTGGTAGTCAATGACAATTTGATAAAGGCGGGACTATACGACAATTCATTGAAAATCTATGGCAATGGGGTTTTCGAGGAGAAGGACATGCCTGGTATAAACATGGAAGAAACGTATAGTAGCTTCATATGGGCAAACGATGTGAATACTTCTGGAAATTTGACCTTTTATTTCGAAGTGAACATGGATTTGGCAGATGCAAAAATAACGACGCTGGTCTTTAGATAGGAAGCAATCTATCTTAGATTGTATAAATTACAAGCGTTGGGTTTCTATATGGAATTAGGCCTATTGGAGACTTAAAAATGAAAATAAAGTAAAAAATGCCTGAAAATCGATTTTCAGGCATTTTTCATTATGGCATAGAAGGTTATATTTGACTCAAGCCACCATCTACTTCCAACTCTACTCCATTAATGTAGGATGCATCGTCCGATGCCAAGAACAAAGCAGTTTTGGCGACTTCTTCAGAACTTCCGAAGCGACCCAAGGGAACTTGTTCGGCAAAGCCCTTGCCCATTTCCTCAAGAACATCTTGTGGCAAGCCCATTTTATCATAGATGGCCGTCTCTATTGGGCCAGGGGCTATGGAATTTACTCTTATGCCTCGAGATTTCACCTCGGAGGTCAATACTCTTGAAAAGGCTCTCAAAGCCCCTTTGCTGGCAGAATACACACTTAAACCATCGAATCCCTTTTGATGGACTATGGAGTTGGTGAACAAGATGCTACCCCCATCATTTATATGAGGCAAGGCCTCCTTTGTAGCCAAGATTGGACCTTTTACATTTATGTCGAATATCTCGTTGTAATGTGCTTCCGTAATATCCGTAGTAAGAGATATGGGAGCGATCCCGGCATTCAGGAACAAGATGTCTATCTTGCCATATTTAGCAGTAGCTTCCTTTATCAATCTAACATTGTCTTCAGGCTTGGCAACGTCTGCCACGACAATATGGAAATCTCCTTCCAAATCTTTGGAAACTTCTTTCAATGCTTCTTCACGTCGTCCAGAAAGAATGACTTTGGCTCCTTCTTTCAAATACAATTTTGCAGTTGCCAACCCGATGCCACTATTGGCTCCAGTAATAATGGCTACTTTGTTTTCCAGTTTATTCATTTGTTTTGTTTTTTATTTGAAACAATCGTTTCAAATAAGGTTAAAAAAAATTATTTCAAGTTTTGAAGCGTTGTATCCACAATGCTTCTTAATTGTGTTTTGTCATTTATCAAAATACCAGTCATTCTAAAACCTTGCAAAGCAGAAAACAAGTATAGTGCGTAGTCTTTGGATGTCTTAGTCGTATTTATGCTTCCTTTGTCTTGGGCGCTCTTTATCAACTCTTCCAAAATAGCAATAAAACCATCTTGATTGGCACTCAAAAAAGTAGCAATCGATTGTTTTTGATTTCCCATTTCCGCTGTACAGTTGGAAATAAGACAACCTTTGTTCTCCTTGTCCTTGGTTATTTCATTTAAATACAGTTCGAAAATGCTCTCTATGGCTTGCATTGGGCATTTAGAATCCTTAATTATTTTAGAGAAAGCTTCCTTGGATAGTTCTTGATATAATTTCAAGCACTCAAAGAAGATGTCCAATTTGCTACCGAACGAGTTATATATGCTGGAACGATTCAAGCCAGTGACATCCACCAAGTCTTGCATGGAAGTTGCATTGTAGCCTTTGTTGTGAAAGACATTTGTTGCTTGATCCAGCACTTGTTCCCTATTGAAAGTTTCTACTTTTGGCATTTTATTTGAAATGATCGTTTCAAAATTAATGTTTTTTTTTGAACTAATTGTTAAATATGTATTAAAATGAATTTGTATTCCTAATTTATAGATGCACTAGGAAGGAATTTCTCAATTTGGAAAAATATTCATAGAATCATACTCCGTAGTATTTGCGTAGCTTTATGTTTTAAGTGAAAACACTTGTTTTTAGTTGTCCATTATGACTTTACTTAGTTTAATGGCATATATCCAATCTTATTTGTAATTGATGGATGAAGCCGTTAATTTTAAAAACCCCATTTGGGATTCACTTGAAAATATTGGATATATTATTAAATTGCATATAAAAAGAAGATTATGACAATGTTCCAGAACACGAAAGAATGCATGTAGGAGACATGAATGTTAAGGGTACAGCAATCGGAATGATTATTTATGGAAAACAGGAAATAGAAAATTGGTCACATTACCAAGTTGCGAAAGAATTGGGAGAAGAACTTCCAACCATTAATATTCCAAACCAGAAAAAAGAATAGAAACTACCACCACACGCATAACGTTGTGTTTAATGTAAAAAAACAAAATGACAGTAACCTACGATAAATATTATCAGACTGAAGACCTATTTGGAGAACCATATTCAGAACTGATGGAATTTTTTAAGAAATATCCCAAAAAAGGAAAGGTATTGGATTTGGGATGCGGGCAAGGGAGAGATTCGATTCCATTGGCTCGATTAGGGTTTGATGTAACTGGAATTGACAACTCGAAAGTTGGAATAGAGCAAATGAACCATATTGCCAAGGTAGCAAATTTGAGTTTGAATGGTATAATTGCCGACATATTCGGATTTGATGATTTTGATGGATATGATTTTGTATTGCTCGACAGCATGTTTCATTTCGCAAAGAATGACCGTAAGAAGGAAACTGAATTTATTAAAAAGATAATAACAGAAATAGGAAAAGGATGTTTAGTTGTTTTCTGCATTCAGGACACAGGGAAAAAAGTCGAAATCCTAAAAGATACAATTGGATTTGAAGAAAAGGTTGACCAGATTGAGGACAAGAAATTCAAATATGTGTTTGAGGATAATGGGCATAAATCTGAATCGGACTATAGAATGATAGCAATTGGAAAACAAAAGAACTAAGTACAACACCAGTAGCCGTTACAAAAAACAATGCTTAAAAAGCAAGTTTTAAACAAAGTTCATAGCTAAAGTTTTCGATTATAAATTGCTTTAAGGCTTGTCCAATGAGTTGTCCTTTTGCAATGGGGGTCTTGTTGATAATTTGGAATCGGATGTGAATTCCATGGATATGACTCTCCCTTGTTTAAGAATAACGTTCATAAACAAATGTCAATTGACAATGTAAAGGCATAATTCAAAAATTAACATTTCATTATATGAAAATTCATTTGCATACACGTAGATTTGCTCCCGAATTAAGAAAATAGAATCGCACTTCAACACTGAAGAAGAAATTGGGAGTGTAATTTTTTGAATGACTTTGCATTAAAGCATACTTCAGTTTTCATCATGACATTGGTGGGGATTGAAGCATTTTTTTGTAAGTAATTTAATATGATGCAGATATGCTTTTTTAAGTGCAATATTTATTTTTTTAAAGTCCAATGGCTTTTTTGCATCGTAAATAAACAAAGACAATATAATAATAAAACAAAAACAATGAAAACAATGAAAAATGTATTAAGAACAGTTCTATGCCTAACAATTTTGACATCAACTATCAGTTGTTCAAATGATGATGACGGAACAACTCCTGCAATACAAAAATCTTTTACGACAAATGCAGATACTGATTTTTTTATAAATAGCGATGGAACGGTAAATTTGACGGTATCAGGAGCGTTTCAAGATACTTCATCATCAAATGTGACAAGTAGAGGTTTTGTCTATGGAACGTCATCAAATACGGAAGTAAGTGACACCAATACTGTAGGAGCCAGCGGCCCCCAAGATTCAGTTACGGGAAACATACTAAATTTATCTAGCGGAGAGACATACTACATAAGAGGTTATTTTGAAATGAGTGACGGTTCTTATTTTTATGGGAATGAAATACAAGCTAGTACGGATGTTGATGCTAGTAGTACTAGATCCATTGTATTGGGAATGGAACCAAATCCATTTTTCGTATCGACGACAGAACTTACACCTCAAGTAAATGTTACAGAAGTCACAAAGGAATCTCCAACGGAGATAGGCTTCGAATACAGCTTGAACGATGACCTTTCTGATAGTACGACAGTAATGGTTTCAGGAATTACAGGAAACATAACACTTTCCAGCTACCAGGAGGTTATTTCGGGATTGACTTCTTCGACAACCTACTACATTAGATCATATGTGAAATATGCAGATGGTACCTCCACGGATGGAGGGGCAAGCATAGTTGCACATACCACGAATTAATGCGGATTGTATCGTGAATTAATATGAGAAGAGCGACTTGAACTGACATTCAAGTCGCTCCTTTTTATAAAATATAAGAGAGTGTTAAGACTTTATGAAGTCCTTGTATTCATTGAAGAAGGACTCAAAAGCATCCATCTTGTCATTGAAGAACTCCATGACCACTTGCCAAGTGTTTTTATTGTGAATGGACACTTTTTGATTGAGAGTCACGTGGATCCTGGATATTTCCTTTCCATTGTCCAAATAGTATTCTTCTTCAAAAATGGCATCAGGCAAGTACTCATCCAAAAGAATGGATTGCAAGGATTGCAATTTCTCCCAATAATTGATTCTGTTTTCCAGATCATCTTCCAAATCCAGAAAGACTGCAGCAGTTCTATTGTCAAAATGAAATTTGAAACTGAATCCTTTAATTTTGGTATTGTATAAGATCCATTTTCTCGGGAAGGACTTTCCGAAGCTGGTCCAAAAGAGTTGTCGTATTTGTCGGGATTCTTCTTTGGAAAACATTGATTTTTTGTTAGATGAAATAAGCTAGAACAATTGCAGACACAATGGTCAATAGCTTTGTTATGTTGAATTTATGACCTTCGTTGCTCTCAAATAGGATGGTGGTGGAAATATGTAGAAATATCCCAATAACCAAAGCAGATATCTCTGTGAAATAGCTTTTTATGAATGCAAGGTTGGATGCCAAAAACACACCTAGTGGTGTCATCAAGGCAAAAAACAACAAGAATAGAATGCTATTGGTCTTGCTTAGTTTTGAAGCCAAAAAGAAAGTGGCTAGGATGATGGCTACTGGCAATTTGTGAATGATAATGCCATATACCAGATTGTGATGTGTCTCTATGGGGATTCCTTCCAAGATGCTATGAATACTCAAACTTATGAAAAGCAGCCAAGGAAACGCAGTAGCACCCTTGTCGATATGGACATGACCATGTTCGGCGCCTTTGGAAAAGAACTCCAAGATGATTTGTAGCAAGATGCCAATCATTATGAACAAACCTACGTTTTTGCCATCATGATGGTATACTTCTGGTAAAAAGTCGAAAACGGTTATGGATAGAAGAAAAGCGCCACTAAAAGCCAACAGTAGTTTCAAGTTTTTGTTTTGTTTCGGTTTCAAAATCAAAACAATCAAAAAACCAAGTACCACAGATAGAATGGGAAGTATTATTGTAAACATTCGTTATTTGAAGATAAGAATTAGACGTTCGGAGGATTTTTTGTCAAATTTACGCAATTTATAATCCCCAAAAACATCAATCAAATAAACGCCTGCCTGTTCAAAGTAGGATTCAAAATCCTTCAAAGTCAATGCTTTTACACGTTCTTGGAAATTATGGAACTGTCCTTCTGTGGTAAATGAAATATCCTTTATTATGAAACCATTTTCTACGTGACGACGTAAAGTGAAATCGATGCCTTCTACCGTTTTTTTGTCTTCGGCGACCAAGTTATCAATCACATGTTCGCTATTCATGAAATCAATCACGCCAAAACCATAGTCATTCAAGTTGGCCTTTATGGCTTTTATGGTGTTCAAATTGTCTTCGGCCTTGTCAAAATATCCAAAGCTTGTAAAGAGATTGAAAACGGCATCAAATTGTGAGTCATAGGGCTTGCACATGTCATGAACTTCAAATTTCAACGTGTCATTTTCAAATTTTTTGGCGTGTGCGATGCTATTTTCGGAAAGATCTACACCTGTAACATCGTAGCCGATGCTATTTAAGTAAACCGAATGACGTCCCTTTCCGCAAGCCAAATCCAAAATCTTACCATTTTCTGGAATATTCAAATATTCGGTAAGGTTGAACATGAAATTTTCAGCTTCCGTATAATCTCTATCTTTGTATAAAATGTGATAAAATGGGGTGTCGAACCAAGAGGCATACCAAGTTGTTTTGTCTTTTGTCATATGTATTTCCCATTAAAATGGGAATCTCGTTTTACTTAATTGTTTGTTTAGTACAAAAATAGAGTATTTTTGCAATCTATTAGACGAAAATAATGGAAGAAAATTTCAGAATGGTAGCCAAAACCTTATTTGGATTTGAAGAATTATTATCAAAGGAACTAACACAATTGGGAGCGAGGGAAGTTAAATCTGGCGTACGTAATGTCAGTTTCGTTGGAGACAAGGGGTTTATGTACAAAGCCAATTTGGCTTTGCGTACAGCTACGAAGATTTTAAAACCCATACACACGTTTAGGATTAAGAATGAGAAGGACTTGTACGATCAAGTCTACAGGATGGATTGGAGCAAGTATTTGAAGCCTTCTGGTAGCATTGCTGTGGACTCTACTTTAAACTCCACGGTATTTACACATTCGTTGTACATATCACAAAAGACGAAAGATGCCATCGTGGACAAGTTTAGGGATGAGACAGGAGAGCGACCTAGTGTGGACTTGAAGTTCCCTGATTTAAAAGTGAACGTACACATAGATAGACAAACCTGCAACATATCTTTGGACGCCTCTGGAGATTCTTTGCATAAACGCGGTTACAAAATGGCCACCAACATAGCACCCATCAACGAGGTTTTGGCAGCAGGATTGATCATGCTTTCGGGATGGGACGGACAATCGGACTTCATGGATCCCATGTGTGGAAGTGGTACGATGTTGGCAGAGGCAGCCATGATTGCTTGCAATATTCCTCCAAATCTAATGCGTAAGGAGTTCGCCTTCGAACGATGGCAAGATTGGGATGTCGAGTTGTTTGAAAAGATAGAGGAATCCCTATTGAAGAAGACGCGGGATTTTCATTATAAGATATATGGGTTTGACAAATCCCCAAGTGCCGTGGCCAAAGCCAAGGACAATGTGAAGAACGCTCATTTGGATGAATTCATAAGCATCAAGCACGAAGATTTCTTCAAAACCCAAAAAGGCGGGGATAGAAAATTGCATATGGTTTTTAACCCACCTTATGGAGAACGTTTGGACATTGAAATGGAAGCATTCTACAAGAACATTGGAGATACACTGAAACAGAATTACCCAAACACGGATGCTTGGTTCATAACATCCAACATAGAAGCCATAAAGCATGTCGGGTTAAGACCATCTAGAAAAATACACCTTAAAAACGCGAAATTGGAATCGCGTTTGCTCAAGTACGAGATCTATGCAGGTAGCAAAAAAGGCAAGTACATGAATAAGTAAGATCATGCATTGCAGCATACCAAAAGCGCTCACTTTGAAAATTGAGCGCTTTTTTTTACCTCTAATGTAAACTAACTAACTAATAAGATTAAGAGATAAAGGATATGATGGAGCTTCGCCATTGTTTGCCTTAATGGCATTTATAATGGGAAATATAACTGCTATGACGCCCAAGACGATAAAGCCCAATATGCCCAATCCAAACAATAGAATCAAAGGAATGCATACAATGGCATATATGATCAAACTCAACTGAAAGTTGATGATGCTCTTACCATGACTATCCATTTGGTAAACACGTTCCTTTTGTGTCACCCAAAGAATCAGTGGGACTATTAAACTTCCAAATCCAGTTATTAAAGTCACTAGTTGACTTAGATGGGTAATTACTAATAATTGTCTGTCTTCTTTCATTGCATTGTGATTTTTTGATTGATACTTATGTGACGCACAATTCTTTAAAACGTTACAGGAAAAACAAAAAACTTAATTAATCGACGTTTAACACAGGTGTAACTGCTTGGTAACACTAATGGTGTAACTATGTGTAAATATTTTTTGAATAGCCGTTTAGCCCGCTTTATGCATTAGAAATTCGTTATGAAGGTTTCAAGTGCAATAAAAATTAGTGTTTCATTGCCATGGTTAAATTAAAAAATACTGTAAAACATTAAGCAGTAATAGATTTTCTGATGGATAAGTGGGTTTAACCATCATATATGTTTTCCAAACATACAGATGAGAGGAACAAAAAGGTAAATGTGAGGATCAAAGACATATACTGGTAGATTTAGTCTACTGTAAATAACCAAAAACAATTAAACCAAATATGAAAAAACAATTTAACAGAAGATCCTTTTTAAAGCGTTCTTTATTGGCAACAGGCGGAATGTTGTTGGTTCCAAACTTCATTAGTTGTTCCAATGACGATGATCTAGTCGACGAGTTTCAAATCCCGGATGACTTAAACGAGACGAATTTTGATTTTGGAGTGGCAAGTTTTGATCCGACACAATCTCAGGTCATCATATGGACTCGTTATACGACCAATTTGCCTTCTGTGAGTTTGATGTGGCAATTGGCACGAGATTCAAACTTCGAAGATGTCGTAAGAAGTGGAAAGGTCGTTACAGACAGTTCAAGAGATTTTACGGTAGCCGTGGAAGTTCAAAACTTGGAATCCAATCAAAAACTATATTATCGATTTGCAAATGTTCAGGATGTCTCTGTTTCCGTTATAGGTGAAACCATTACTTTGCCCAGAGGAAGCGTCAATGAGGTGAGGTTGGGAGTGACTTCCTGTGCCAATTTTGCAGCAGGACTATTCAACGTGTACAATGCGATGGCCAATTCGGATATCGATTTGGTGATACATTTGGGAGATTACATATACGAATATGGGGAAAATGAATATGGAACGAATGTGTTTACGGAACCGTTGGGTAGAACACATTCCCCAGTTCAAGAAACCATTTCCTTGGACGATTACAGAAGGAGGTACAAGCAATACAGAGAAGATGAGGATTTGAAGCTGTTACATCAGAGGAAACCTTTCATCTGTGTTTGGGATGATCATGAAATAGCCAATGACACTTACAAGGAAGGAGCAGAAAACCATCAAGAAAGCGAAGGTGATTTCGAATCCAGAAAACAAAATGCATTGAAAGCCTATAGTGAGTACTTGCCAGCAAAGACAAACGACATAAGCATCATCTACCGTAGCTTTCAAATTGGAAATTTGGTTAATTTGGTAATGCTGGATACCCGTTTGATAGGAAGAGACAAGCAATTGAACCTTGGGAGCTATGTGGATGCGAATACGGGAAGTTTCGATCTTGCGGCTTTTCAATACGATTGGTTGAAGCCCGATAGGACATTGTTGGGCAGTACCCAAAGGAATTGGCTTTTGAACGAAATTGGAGGAAATGCTGCCGAATGGCAAGTGATTGGGCAGCAGGTGTTGATGGGGAAGATGTACATCCCAGCAGAGTTGGTTTTCCTATTTGCCACTTTAATTGCAGAAATGGATGCAACAGGGGAAGTATCTCAAACTACGATGGCCACGTTTCATCAGCGATTGACGGAATTGTCAGAATTGAAAACAAGAGCAGAGGGCAACGATTCAACTTTGACTACCAAAGAATTGGCTAGAATAAACACGGTATTGCCATATAACTTGGATGCCTGGGATGGTTACCCAGTAGAACGAGAAATGCTATTGGAATCCTTTGCAAACAAGAAAGTAGTCGTACTAGCTGGGGATACGCACAATGCTTGGTACAATGACATTGTTTCCAATTCTGGCAATGTCTCCATAAAGGAATTTGCAACGGCATCTGTCACATCCCCAGGATTCGAAAAGTATATAGGCACGAACCCCATAATCGTTTCAGGTTTTCAATATGCCATCAAATTGTTGATAGATGGACTAAACTACCTCAATGCAGCAAAAAGAGGATATATGAAAGTTACATTTACGCAAGGCACTGCAAATTCCGAATGGATATTCTTAGACACCGTATTTTCTCAGGAATATGTAGAAACAACTGGATTCGTTGCAACTGTGTGAATTGAGTTGGGCATCTGTTTTATGTCGTGATCGTTAAAGCGAATGTATTCCGAGTCTTGAATGCTTGAACCTTATTGGAAAGGTTCAGGCATTTGTCTTTAATGGTAAAATATGAAAACAATCTGCAGGCTGAATTTCATTGGGTTTAGCAAACAAGGAACAAAAATCAAAAAGTAAATTTTGAATTTATAAGATCCAGATGATTTCCCATCGAGAATTATTGCATCGAAGCCAGTCTTTTCTGCTTTCTGGATTGTCTAATGAGGAAGCTTGTTCTTTAAAAGACCATATGCGAATGTTCCCAAAAGCGCTCCAAGGATTAAAACTAGGATACTTGCAAACCCTGAGCCAAGCAATACGTACATGGGGCCTGGACAAGCTCCAGCCAATGCCCAACCCAAACCAAAGATGATGCCTCCCGATATGTATCTGACAAATCCTTTGTCCTTTGGAACTATTAGAATGTCCTTTCCATTGATGTCCTTTGCTTGTGTATGTTTCAAATACTTTACGATGACGATTCCCAATGCTATTGCAGAACCAATGATGCCATACATGTGAAAACTTTTAAACTGGAACATTTCATAGATGCGAAACCATGAGGCAACTTCCGATTTAATGAATAATATACCTAGAAATAATCCTATGCCGAAAAATGATAACGTTTGTTTCATATTAAAAAATTAAGGGGAAAATAAAATGAACCATGGCCAAACCGCCGATGAAAAAGCCGATAACGGCAACCAAAGAAGGTATTTGAAGATTGCTTATTCCAGAAATTGCATGTCCAGAGGTGCAACCTCCCGCATAACGAGCTCCAAAACCAACCAAGAAACCACCTACCAACAAAATTGAAAACCCTTTTAGGGTGAACATGCTGTCCATGCTAAACAACTCTGTTGGCAAAAACGCATCATTGGTACTATTTATACCCAATTCCTGCAATTGCAAGACAACGTCAGCGTGTATTTGTGGTTGAGTAGGAGTCAAGAAATTAAAAGCTATGAAACCACCTGCTACAACACCAGCTACAATCCATAGGTTCCATATGCTGGCTTTCCAATCGAACTTGAAAAAATCAGAAAAATGACCAGCTCCAACAATGGAACACATGGTTCTCAAATTGGATGACATACCAAATTTCTTACCCAACTTTAGGAGGGTGAACATAATAAGTGCTATCAATGGGCCTGCGACGTACCATGGCCATGTATTGTATATTGATTCCATAATTGCTATGTTTAATTACTTTTGTGTAGATGGGCAAACAAAATCCGTAATGGGTATTCCAGCTTTTTTAATGGCTCCCATTCCGCCAGCAACATCTATCACATTGTGTATGCCTCTACTTTTTAATATGGACGAAGCTATCACAGAACGATATCCTCCTGCACAATGCACATAGAAAGGCTCGTTTTCTGGAAACTCATTCAAATGTTTGTTTATGTTGTCCAAAGGAGTAAAGTGTGCATTTTCGATATGACCAGCCATAAATTCACCTTCTTTTCTAACATCGAAAACAGGAATGTTTTCAGTTTCCAATTTGATTTTGAAGGTTTCGGCAGAAATGGACTCCATGTCATCTATCTCTTTGCCAGCAGTTTTCCATGCAGCAATGCCTCCATCCAGATATCCCAGGGTATTGTCAAAACCTACACGAGACAAGCGCGTAATGGCTTCTTCTTCGTTACCTTCATCGACAACAAGGAGCAAAGCTTGGTTGACGTCGGCAATCAATGCGCCTACCCATGGAGCAAAGCCTCCCTTTAAACCAATGAATATGGAACGTGGGATATGCCCTTTCATAAAATCTATTTGATGGCGTACATCCAAAATCAAAGCTTCTGTATTGTTGGCAGTCGTTTCAAAAGCCTCGGGTGACAATGCTTTTGCACCTTGTTTTATAACGTCGTCTATGTGCGTATAGCCTTCTTTGTTGAGTTTTACGTTCAATGGAAAGTAGAGTGGTGGTGGCAATAGACCATCTGTCAATTCTTTTACGAACTCTTCCTTGGTCATATCCGCTCTAAGTGCATAATTCATTTGCTTTTGATTGCCCAGGGTATCTACCGTTTCCTTCATCATATTCTTGCCACAAGCAGAACCTGCGCCATGACCAGGGTATACGATCACATCGTCAGCCAAGGGCATGATCTTAGTACGAAGGCTGTCAAAAGACAAACCGGCAAGATCTTCCATGGTCATGTTTGCTGCCTTTTGTGCTAAATCCGGACGACCAACATCTCCTAAAAACAAGGTGTCTCCACTAAATATGGCATGATCTTTTCCATTTTCGTCTTTCAAGAGGTAAGTGGTACTTTCCATGGTGTGACCTGGTGTATGCAATGCCTTTATGGTCAACTTTCCCAATTTGAATTCTTGACCATCTTCGGCAATCGTGGCTTCAAACGATGGATTTGCCGTAGGGCCATATATGATTGGAGCACCAGTTTCCTTGGAAAGCGTCAAGTGTCCACTAACGAAATCGGCATGAAAATGCGTTTCGAATATGTATTTGATCTCTGCGTTGTTTTCCTTCGCTATGTCAATGTAATTCTTAACTTCCCTCAAAGGGTCTATTATGGCAACTTCTCCTTCACTTTCTATGTAGTATGCACCTTGAGCAAGGCAACCTGTGTATATTTGTTCTATTGTCATCAATCATGAAATTTAAGACTGCAAATTACAACTTTCATCTGCAATATGAAACTACTTTCTTCTTGCTGGATTTTGTTGAAAGCATAACTGCAACATATTGTACAATTCCGGGTGTTTTCGTTTAAAAAGTTTTGGTCTTTCAAAAAAATATTCCGAGACAACGGCAAAAAACTCGGCTTCATTGGTCAAGGCATATTTTCTTATGTCGGATTGGTCGTTATTTATGGCTTTCATTTCACTATGCATTAATTCCAACCAAGGTTTTATATAATCTCTTCCTAACAATTGTTCAGGTATGCCGTCTGTGGCCCCATCCATTTTATCGACCAAATGAACAAATTCGTGAACAGGTGTGTTGTGTTTGTCCGTGTCATTGGAAAAAGCTTGTCTCAAAGCTTTTCTGGAGAGAATCATTTGCTTTTCGTAACGTCCAGTTCCAACCATTCCCAAAATTCGCCTTGATTTTCCTTGTTCGGAGAACTGTAAGTCTTCATTGAAGGTGTCTGGATACAGGATGATGCCGCTCAAGTTGTTGTAATGCCATGTTTTGAATCCGAATACAGGAATGATCGCACTGGCGGAAATCAGAATCTCATCCAATTCCTCAACTTCTATCGAGACACCATCAATATTGACTTCGCTTAAAAAAAGCATCATTCTTTTTTGAAAGACGTATTGATCGGGTTTAGATAGTTTTTCATAAAACAATACTTTGTCCAATAGAATGGGGTGCCAATGACTGGGGAAGGGGGCAATGTCTTTTCGTTTCATTTTTGAAAATGAATAGATTGCGAAAATCAATAGAAGTACAAAGACAAGTAATATGGACATGTGTTGTGTTGAATATGGTATTTGTAATGTAAATGTCGTTTTAATTCTTTTTTATAAAATTGCAACGACGGCGTTAAATATAAGAACTATAATTATATTCGCTGAAAAAATATAGAATTATGCTCAAAGCTGTACTTTTTGACATGGATGGGGTTATCGTAGACACCGAACCTTTACATCACAAGGCGTATTGTATGATGTTCGATGCCTTTGGTATTTCCGTGTCACCAGAACTATACGAATCCTTTACAGGTCAATCTACCATAAACATATGTAAATATTTATGTCAGCATTTTAATCTAGAGAATGACCCAGAGGAATTAGTACAAAGCAAACGTACGAGCTTTACTAGTTTATTTCATAACGACCCAAGTTTACAGCTCATAGATGGTGTTTTGAAACTGATAAGGGATTACCACGCCAATGGGCTAACCTTGGTATTGGCATCTTCGGCTTCCATGTTTACCATAGACAACGTATTTGCCCGTTTTGATTTGGATCAATATTTCATAGCAAAATTGAGTGGTGCAGATTTAAAGGCGTCTAAACCTCATCCAGAAATTTTTGAAAAAGCTGCAAGGACTTCTGGTTTTTCCAGAGAGGAATGTATGGTAATAGAGGATTCCACGAATGGAATAAAGGCAGCTAAGTCAGCAGGAATCTATTGTGTTGGTTTTGATAGTGCAAACTCCAAAAACCAGGATTATACCTTGGCAGACAAAGTCGTTACCGATTTCAACGAAATTAGATACAGCATAATGAAAGACTTGCCGGTTTTTAGCTGAAAAAGCTTTAAACTCTCTTTTCACAATTCTTGAATTCCAACTAGGAAAGAATGAAGTTTTCTGTTTGGGATGAAAAGAGTCCATAATAAAATAGCGTATTTATACGGGGTTTTGCAATAGGTCAAATCAATATATTTTTGGGTAGTTACAATACTAATCTAAAAACTTGAACTAAATGACCAAAACATCACCCAATGAGTCAGTTACCAAAGAAACCAACAAAGTTGCATCGACAATACCGCAAAAGGAGGTCTCAAAACCGGGTATTTCTCAGGACGTCATTGACGAATTGAGCAGTGAGATAAACAACATGCTATCCTATGCCGTGTACAATGGCATTACCATAAATACACAAGTGAATGCGTTGATACAGAATAGCAATGTAGATGATTTGATAAACGCACATAATCTATTATGTGAAAATGTGGCACCTGCAACACCAAAATCCATCATGTATACAAAGGAGTTGTATTTGAGTGACAAGAAGAAATCTTTCATCAACAAGCTTCCTTTGGTAAGGAATTTAATATTGTTGGCTTTGTTTTTCTTGATTGTCTTCATTGGTACGAGCTTGTCTGAAGGAGTCAACAACAAATCCTTGGACAAGGGAGTCATGGAAAATTATGGTTGGTCATTGCTTTTGAATCTTGGGTTCTTGGCATCCGTATCTGGATTGGGGGTGTTGTTTTACCTACTTAAAAATATAAGCACGGCTGTTAAAAGCGGAACCTTGATTCCTGAGGAATCCATAGAGGATGTCGCGCAAATCGTATTGGGTATCATATCTGAAATCATCACGCTCTACAATGTGGATCCTGAAAAAATAAACTTGTTCAACAAGAGTGTATTGGCTCTCATTGGTGCTTTTTCCTCCGATGCCATTTTTAGCATATTACAAGGTATAATAGATAAAGTGAAAGCCATCTTCGTTAATCCAAATACTTGAATCGTATGATTCTCTTTTTGTAAAACGAAAACAAATGTTCATGCACGGCTTTCATAATCGACATAATTATAAATCAATTAACAACAAATGAAAAAACAAACTATCATCATTGCTTTCATTAGTAGCTTTTTAATGTTGGCATGCGCGACAATTCCAAGTTCGACTGTAACATTGACTCAAGAAGTCATAAAGGAAGCAGACGAAATGCATCAATTGAACATCGTGTTGGTCAATCAGCTTTTCGAAGAGCGAAAGCAAGTCATCAATTCGTTTATAACCAACCAATATACACCGGCCATCATTGCTAATTATGAGAAACTGCTACCAGATAGCTTGGATTATAAAAAGCAACTTCCCAACATCATGAAAAGCATCATTCCAGTCATCAATCGAAAAAAAGACTCTTTGCAAGATGTCTTGAGTGCACAACAACAACAACAACAAATCATCACAGGATTGAATACGAACTATCTAACATACTGCAAAGCAACGACATCTTTGCAAAACTTGATTAATTCAGCTGTAAAGCTAAAGACGGCAGAAAGCGATGCCTTGTCTTCCATACAAAGTCTAACTGGTGATTCGGTGGACGTCAAAAAGGTGGAAAGCAGCATCGATAGCTTGCTAATTAAAGTAGGCAACAGCATGGAAAAATTATTGGACGTAGGAAACACATTGAACTTAAACTAAACATTGAAATCATGGAAAATATAAATTGGGATGATCTGGCCAACCAAGCTGCTTCACAGGCAGATGATCAATTCAAAGCACTAATGGCTAGTCTTACTAGTTTGAAAGTTAGCGAGATAGATGCTTTCATAGCCCAAAGTAGCATTACCAATGCCAATGCTGTAAAGGTATTGCAACAAATAAACGATGCAACTGCATCAAACAATCAAAAGGCCGATGCCATAGCAAACGTGGACAAAGGAGTCAATTTTTTGGTAAGTTTGGTGTCCAAAGTCGTCTAGTCTTGATAGTGTGGACACTATTGGGAAGCCAATTGCAAAAGCCATAATTCTATTTCGAATTATGGCTTTGTTTGTTTTATGATAGAGCTCTTACGGGAAAGTAAGAGTCGGTTCTCTTATCCATTAAGCATCACAGGCATCACTAGCATAGTAACATATTCACCTTCATCCAAACCGTCTATTGGCGTTAAAATCCCAGCTCTGTTCGGCATGCTCATTTCCAATTGTACATCGCTTGCATTCAAATTGTTCAACATCTCTGTTAAAAAACGGGAATTGAAACCAATTTGCATGTCGTCACCTTGGTAATCACAAGTTAAACGTTCTTCAGCCTTATTGCTATAATCTATGTCTTCAGCAGAGATGTTCAATTCTGCACCAGCAATTTTCAAACGTATTTGATGCGTTGTCTTGTTAGAGAAAATACTAACACGCTTTACGGAATTCAAGAATTGAGTACGGTCTATGCTTAGTTTGTTTGGATTTTCCTTAGGAATCACTGCTTCGTAATTAGGATATTTTCCATCTATCAAACGACAAATCAAAACCGTGTTCTCGAAAGTGAACTTGGCATTCGAGTCATTGTATTCTATGGAAACCTCCTCTTCGCTAGCAGCAAGAATCCCCTTTAACAAGGTCAATGGTTTTTTTGGCATGATGAATTCTGCCACTTGAGAAGCACTAACATCTTCTCGGGTGTACTTTACCAATTTATGGGCATCTGTTGCAACGAAAGTCAAGTTGTCCGTGGAGAATTGAAAGAACACTCCACTCATGACAGGTCTCAAATCATCGTTGCCGGCAGCAAATATCGTTTTGCTGATTGCAGTAGCCAAAATGTTACCTGCAATGACGGTAGAACTAGGATCCTCCAAGGCAACAGCTTTTGGAAACTCGTTGCCATCCGCATAAGCCAATGCATATTTACCGTGATTGGAGCTAATTTCAACCGTATTGTTGTCTTCGATGACGAAAGTCAATGGCTGCTCTGGAAATGTCTTTAAAGTATCCAAAAGTAGGCGTGCAGGTATGGCAACGCTCCCTTTGCTATCACTTTCTATATCTAAAACAGATGACATTGTCGTTTCCAAATCACTTGCGGAAACTGTCAATTTCGTGTGATCGATGTCAAATAGGAAATTATCTAAAATAGGTAAGGTGTTCGAGCTGTTTATAACGCCTCCTAAAACTTGCAATTGTTTTAGTAAATAAGTACTTGATACTATAAATTTCATTTGGTTGTATATGTAGTATTATTATTATAAAAAGATAAAACCTGTATTGGGTATTTCAATAACGAGAGAAATGCTTTCTTGCAGGTTTTACGTGCATAACCTTATCAAATTTGTCATATAAAGTTATTAACACAAATATATTATTTAACTCCCTAATACTGAAACAAACTTATCAACAGTTTATTTCTTTGAAAAAGAAAAATGTTTTAGGTAGAGACTATGCGTTTTTAGCATATTTTCTTTTTCTAAAGTAGTTGAAAAGGAAACCGAAAACCCCTAAAATAAAGAGCGGTAGAACAATATTTATCAATTGCCACTTTGTTTTTTCCTTGGCGATTTTTTGTTGATCCAGAAATGCAACGGCCACTTCTTTGCTACGAATGTTTATAAGTCCATCGTCGTCCAAAAGATAATTGACGGCATTGAGCAAAAATTCCTTGTTGCCAAAGGTTTGCAACGTACCGCGATCGAAACCCAATTCTTCAGGGCCATTTCTGCCAACATCATTTTTTATGACGTCTCCATCTGCTATTACAATCATCTTTGTATCTACACCTTTGTTTTTCAAATCAGGAAGATCAAAAGGTTTCACCCTGTTGTTGTATGCAGAAGTGAATTCACCTTCCAATAGAACGGCAAGTGTCTGCGAACCCTTGTTGAAACTCTTTGGGTCTTGCTTTGTGCTTACGGATTCCAAACTGATTATTTTTGGAGTCCCTTCCAGCTTGCTCAAAGGGGCACTCTCCAATAAGATGGTCTTTTTAATGGTGTTTTTTAGAGTATCTATCGGGTTGGCAAAATCGAATTTCAAAAAATTCAAATTGTTTACTATGGGATGCTTGCTGGAGCTAGTAGCCAAAGGAGAGTAGGTCCAAGGAAGGTTTTGTATACGAGATTCGCTACCTGTACCTTCCGCAAGTGTAATTGGAGCAGAGTATAGAGAACTAACCAACAACGGATTTATGCGAACGCCATATTTGAAAAAGAAATCGGTTAAATTCAAATCTCTTGGTATGGCTACATTTTTGCCAGTTTCGTTATACAGACTATCTTTTTCCATGGCAATGGCATCTATCAGCCAAAGACTCTTTCCTCCATTCATGGTATATTGATCCAGCACCAGTTTTTCTTTTTCCGTGAAAGCCTGTGTAGGTTTTGCAGAAATGAGAAGGTCGTATGTGTTTAATGACTTCGATGTCTTTTGCGGTGCGGAAGCCACGCTGTCCAAAGTAAAAGGTGCAATGAAATAATAATCGCGAAGTGTTTTTACGAAATCGAATATATATTTGTTTTCTAGTTGTCCGTTGCCTTTTAGAACTGCAATTTTTCGACGTTTTGGGGTTACGAGTTTGCCAAAACCATCGGCAAAGGCATATTCCAAGTGTTGTACGGAGTTGGAAACCAATTCTTCCTGTGTGGCTCCAATTTTGTTTTTTGTAAGTTGAATCTTTACCGTTTGGTCATTGAAACTGGCCAAAGCCCATGGGAAAATTACGGTTTGAGAATTTTTTCCATTTTCTTGGACGTTCAATTGCATTGGTGTCAATCCACGATCATTCAATTGTCTGATGTTTTGATCGCGAGTGGCATCATCTTCAATTGGGTTTATGAATTTGAACTTTATGTTGCCGTTATATGCCGAAAATTCTTCTAGAAGCTGTTTTGTCTCGGTTTTAAGACGTCTGAATTCCGAAGGGAAATCATCGCCTTCCAAATAAACATCGATCATTATGGGAGAATCTACGTCTTTTACGACATTCAAGGCTGCTTTACTAAGTGTATAGCGGCCATCTGAGGTCAAATCGAAGCGTTTGTATAGCGATGAACTAAAAATGTTCATTAAAAGCAAACCTATCGGGATGGCTGCAAAACGCAACCAATTAATTGGTCTGGATCCTTCAAAGTTGATCCGCTTTACCGTAAATAGAATAAAAAGTACGGTAATGCTCAAAAAGTAGAGTATGTCTCTAGTATCCAATACACCAAGGCTCATGCTCTTGTAATGAGCACTCATCCCCAATTGTTCGATGAAGTTGCTCGAACTCAAATCCGAAAGACCTTCGAAACCGATGTAAAAAAGAAAACACAGAAATACAGCAGTGATGAAAGCAACGATTTGATTGTCGGACAGAGTAGAGGAAAATACGCCAATGGCCGTATAGGCAGCCACTAAAAACAACAATCCAAAATAGGAGCCAAGCGTGCTGCCAAAATCCAGGTTGCCAACAGGGTTTCCCAATTCATTGACGGTGTATGCATATAGCAACGTCGGTAAAAGAGCCAAGACGATAAGAGAAAGCGCACCAAGGTACTTACCCAACACAATTTGCAGGTGGGTAATGGGTTTGGTCAACAACAATTCAAGGGTACCTTGTTTTTTCTCATCACTGAAACTACGCATGGTAACGGCAGGAATCAAGAATATGAGAATCCAAGGCGCCAAAAGAAAGAATGACGACAAATCGGAAAAACCGTAGTTAAGAATATTGAATTCTCCTTTGAAAACCCATAAAAACAGGCCATTTAGGATTAGGAATATGGCAATCACCAAATAACCGATTGGTGAAGCAAAAAATGAGTTTATTTCTTTTTTTAGTAATGCGAACATCAAAAATTTGTATTTTTTTATTTCCACAAAAGCGGAAATCCTATCGTTTATTTTTTATCAAAGATATTAAACCGTGCATAGAAACACCCAAAAGTATTACATATAAACTGTAACGTGTAATTGGTCTATCCATTTCCTTGCTAGGGAGTTCTTGGAAAAAGCCTAAAATAACCAAAAAACTTGCAATGAAAACAATTATCGAAGCCAGTAATTGAATTTTTTCAAAAAGCTTATGCTCTATGGGTTTGAAATAAGCTCCAAGTGAAATGTTGATGAGACCAAATAATAGAATGTATAGATGCCCAGCTCTGAACAATGCCCTATTCATTGGTTCCATATCTTTCAAATGATTGAAATTATGATGCATGTATTGTCCAGTCAAAAGAAAGACGATGACTATTGCTATCCCAATGTAAATATGGATCTTGCCAAGCATATGGTTATGAAACGATTTCAAATTCAACTAAAGCCAATTCTATGACTTATTCTTAATAGACTATCCCAAACTCACCAATTTATCCACACTCCAAGCCTCTGGTTTGGCATTGAACATTGGTTTTGTCTGTGCCCAAACACCTTTGAACAGATCGGAACGTCTATAGTTTTTCAAATCGGTTTCGGTATTCCAATAACTATACGTAAAAAAGATATTGGTATTGTGTTTGTCTCTGTACAGTTCTAAAAATTGGCAACCTTCAAAAGCGCGAATGCGTTCTTTCACTGTTTCAAAATTGTGAAGGAACTCTGTGATGTTTTCTTCTGCAAAGCTCATTTTTACGATACGTACAAACATTGGATTCAATTTATTTAATGAAATTAATGGTAACGGTGTCTCTTAGGTTCAATCCCATTAAGGTACTGGCACTACCAACCGATTTGCTATTGCTCTTGTAAATGGCGATTTCCAGGTAATGGGACGAATTGAAGACTACCAACCCACGCCCTTCATCGTTTCGTTTGTCCTCAGGAGTTTCAAAGTTGACGATGTCGCTATATCTGGAAAGTATTTTCTTGAACTTGTAGTTTCTGGCGGAGACCTCAAAATCCCTTCCTTTCTGTATGCCTTCAAAAAACGATTTTCTGATGTTTGTTATGACATTGCCATAGTTGTCTATGTATATGATGCTACCGATGATCTGTGTCTTCTCATCGTTTACATAAGGAACGATGTTCTTTATGGGTTTAATGGCATCGATGTTTTTTCCTATCACACCCAATGCACCGCCACGCGCGATATGGCAAGCGACCTTTACAAAGACATCCAATACTGGGAAACTGGTTTCAATCTTGTCATGTATGTTGATCTCCACAATTTGCTCAGGTGCAATCTCTGAACAAATCATGCTCATTATGCCATTGTTGGCACAAACAAAGTAATGTCCATCCAGTTTTATGGCTATGTGTTTGTTTTCTTCGTTTATTTCGGAATCTATGCCAATGATATGTATGGTACCTTCTGGAAAGCTGCTATATGCATTTTGTATGATATATGCCGCTTCTGGAATGTTGAAAGGAGAAACAGAATGTGAGATATCAACAATCCTAACATCGGGTAGTTCACTATAAATAGCTCCTTTTACCGCACCAGCAAAGTGATCTTTCTCACCAAAATCTGTTGTTAATGTAATAATTGCCATCGACTAATTGTTGATATTTTTTTGAATTATCAAACTCAAAAATGTGTAAGTTTGTTAATAAATTGTTGGTATAGCTATATAACAACAAAACTAATAAAACTTAATAGAAAAATTTAATTAAATCGTCTAGCTTTTGAATGAAATTGTAATCGAACTTGAAGAAATAAGTCCAAAAGAGTTTTTTGGAGCAGGAAATGAAAATATCGTACTTCTTAAGAAGTATTTCCCTAAATTGAAAATTGTCGCACGAGGCAATAAAATCAAAGCTTTTGGAGAAGAAGAACTACTGGATGAGTTCGATAGGAGATTAACTATGCTGTTGAAGCACTTTGCAAAATACAACAAACTCGATGAGAATGTGATAGAGCGTGTATTGACAAGCCAGAGTAGCGACGATTATGCGACATCTCATAAAAGTGGTGACGTCATAGTGCATGGTGTTGGAGGTAAAATGATAAAGCCGCAAACTGCAAACCAACGCAAATTGGTGGAACTCATGCGTAAAAATGACATGGTTTTTGCCATTGGCCCGGCGGGTACGGGAAAAACATATACAGGAGTTGCTTTGGCTGTGCAAGCTCTAAAAAACAAAGAGGTCAAACGTATTATCTTAACGCGTCCAGCAGTTGAAGCCGGTGAGAACCTTGGATTTCTTCCAGGAGATTTAAAAGAGAAGTTGGATCCATACATGCAGCCGCTATATGATGCATTAAGAGATATGATTCCTGCCGAAAAATTGGCACAATATATAGAAAATGGAACGATTCAAATAGCACCATTGGCGTTTATGAGAGGGCGTACATTGGACAATGCCTTCGTAATCCTTGATGAAGGACAGAACACGACCCACAACCAAATGAAGATGTTTTTGACCAGAATGGGGAAAAGTGCCAAGTTTCTGTTGACAGGTGATCCTGGTCAAATAGATTTACCTCGCCGTACGATTTCCGGGTTGAAAGAAGCGCTTTTGGTGTTGAAGGATGTGGATGGTGTAGGGATGATCTTTTTGGATGACAAAGATGTAATTCGTCATAAGTTGGTTAAGAAGATCATTGCGGCTTATAGGCAAATTGAAAATATTGAATAAGGACATCCAACTGCACAAATATTAATGTTTTAATAAAATATGTACAAATAAGATTCAATGCTTTTACATTCAACTAAATAATTGCAGAAATCACATTTTAATAATAATGAGCAATACAATAATAGATTCCAATTTTAACTTCCCTGGACAAAAAAGTGTCTACAAAGGTAAAGTAAGAGCTGTTTACAGCTTGGAGAATGACATGTTGGTAATGGTGGCAACCGATAGGTTGAGTGCTTTCGATGTCGTAATGCCAAAAGGAATACCTTACAAGGGGCAGATATTAAACCAGATAGCTACCAAGTTCATGGTGCAAACAGAAGACATCGTACCCAATTGGTTGACAGCCACTCCAGATCCAAATGTGGCAGTTGGCGAGTTATGCGATCCCTTTAAAGTGGAAATGGTAATTCGTGGTTATATGTCTGGACATGCTGCACGTGAATACAAGGCAGGGAAGCGTATGTTATGTGGCGTTGAAATGCCAGACGGGATGAAAGAGAACGATAAGTTTCCCAGTCCGATAATTACTCCTGCAACGAAGGCGGAAATGGGAGATCATGATGAAGACATCTCTCGTGAGGACATTCTTGCAAAAGGCATCGTTTCGGAGGAAGATTATTTAATCTTGGAAGACTATACACGTAAGTTGTTTCAAAGAGGAACTGAAATAGCTGCTTCTCGAGGATTGATCCTCGTGGATACCAAATACGAATTCGGAAAGACCAAGTCTGGTAAGATCGTTTTGATAGATGAGATACATACACCGGATTCCTCACGTTATTTCTATGCTGATGGTTATCAGGAAAGACAGGATGGAGAAGAGGCACAAAAGCAACTATCCAAAGAGTTTGTTAGACAATGGTTGATTGCTAATGATTTTCAAGGACTAGAAGGGCAAACCGTACCAGAAATGAGTGATGAGTACATAGAAAGTGTAAGTGAACGTTACATAGAGTTGTACGAGAACATTATGGGAGAACCATTTGTGAAAGCAGATGTCTCCAACATCGAAGAGCGCATTAAAAATAATGTGGAAGCCTTTTTAAACAAGTAGGGGTATTTCATTTTATTGAGGCGTATCATTAAAATAAAATTTGAAGTATTAAAAAAGGGATTTCAATTGAAATCCCTTTTTTATGCCTTGTAGATAATGAGCATTACTCAATGACAATACGCTTATTGATTACTACTCCAGCATTTTCAATGTTTAAAATGTAAACTGAAGTTTCCAATTCTCCTAGCTGTATGTTTTTATTGAATTCACCTCCAGAGTTGTTAAATGATTGTTTATTGATCAAACGCCCTCTCAAATCGTAAAGTTTGATGTTGACGTCCTTGTTGTTTGGTGTATTGAACGATACGTTTATTTCTCCATTGGATGGGTTTGGCCATAATGACAAGGAATTTGATAAGCCAAATTCGTCGACACTCAATGGAGCCTCAATTGAAAAATTAGTAGAATTGACCGCATAAAATATATTGCCGCTTCCTTCCACCATAACCCTAGCCATTGTAGTAACCGTTCCCGATGGTACATTAATGGTTTCCATGCCATCATTTGGTACCGAAGTTGCCAATGTAGTAGGGAACGTTTGTCCTCCATCTGTGGACAAAAGAATGTTTACGTTAGACGTGTTGACGGCTCCAGCATTCGTTCCTGCAACATCCCAAGTTATCGTTTGATTTGTACCAATTTCCCAAGTTTCGTTGGTGGTTTGTGACGTTACTGCAAATGGACCAGATGCTCCATCTACCGTTACCGTCATTTCATCGAAACTGGATTGTGGCATCTGTCCTACGCCTCCTGCTTCAGATCTATCCCTTACGGTCAAGGCAAAATTCAAGGACCTTGCCACAGTGGATACCGTTTCCCAAGAGGTGTTTGCCACAGTCTCAACCGGATTCGATTCCGTTAGTTGCCCATTCAATACGCGATCCAGTATCGGCATGTATCTGTTTGGATTCGTGCTTGGTGGTCTCGATCTCCAAACCGCTCCCGTTGTCTTTGTAGGACCAAAGGTTCCATTGGTTGTCACTCCGTCATCTATTTGTTCCCAGCAATAGGTCAACGTATCTCCTCCATCTGGATCTGTCGCAGCCCCTTTGAGTATAAAAGCTGTTCCCATTGGAATTGTATAGTTATTTCCAGCATCGGCAACTGGTGGGGCATTTGTGATGGTAGTGGTAACTGCACAGTTATTGGGTGAAGAAGCCACATTGTTCAATATTTGATCGATGCTGTGATAGTGAAAATATGGATCACTATGATCCTGCACATCATTGCCGCCTGTGATTCCTGCATATCCCATGATGGTAGTCCCGCTACCTGGTTCTGCATTCACTCCAGTACCTTCAGAGCCAAATGACCATGTATGATTTGCACCCATTTGATGACCTATTTCATGAGGTACGTAATCTATGTCAAAGAAATCGGCCATATAAGTGCCTCCATCATTGTCTAAAAAAGGATGAGAAGAAAATCCACTACCTTTACCACTTTGGCATACACATCCAATGCATCCAGCATTACCATTACCAGGAATTGATGTTGAGTAGGCAAGTAAATGTCCTATGTCATAATCTGACTCTCCTACCATGGAAGTTAAGTTGGATTGTAACTCGCTATTATAGTTGTTGTCATTTGAATAGGGGTCGGATCCAGAGTATATTAAATCCAAGGCTGGGTCATCTGCCGTGTCGACCAATACGAAGGTAATGGCCATGTCTACTTCAAAAACCTCATTGTTCCTATTCAACGTCGATACCATTTGAGCAAATGCATCTGCTTGCGCATCTCCATTTGCAGCGTTTCCATCATCCCAGAAATTGGTGTATTCAGATGTTACTGATACTGCTATTCGGTATGTTCTCAACAATTGATCGTTTGCATCTCTTGAAATTGTGGAGTTGTCTTCCCTTTCGACAGCCATCCCCAAATCTTCAGTCAAACATTCGAATTTCTCCGTAGAATTGACTTTGGCCGACCTATTGTAAATTAAATACTGGCCGTTGGAAACTTTTGTTACCGGCTGAATGAAAACGGTTTCTTTTCCAGGAGAAGATATCATTGCCTTTAGACCAAGAGGCGTGACGCTAAATCTAACTCTAGTACCAGAATTATCTGTTCTGGAGCCCAAATAGGTTTTTATGTTGGGATGTTTGGCAGCTGCATAGACAGGATCAGAAAATATAGACGTTTCCACAATGCGATATTGTGCCATTTTTCCATTTTCGTCAGGAAAACTAACTATGGTATTGGATTTTCCATTGGATTGAGTTCTTAAAGGCGCATTTGCCAATTGCTGTTTGAAGTCATCAATATTCAATTGAAAGACTTCATAGTTTTTCTCGTTTAATTGTTCAAGTGAAACACCTTGTGTTCCATTTTTAAATGTACTAGTTGACCAATAATTTGCTTGTCCAAAAAGCGATGCGATCGACAAGAAAAATATTAGTGTGAGCGAATAATGCAATTTTGTTTCCATTTTTAAGGGTTTTAAATTAAATTTTTAGCTTAAATGACACCAATGTAGTTTTCACAAATTCAAGATTTCAACATAATCTATCAAAAGGAATCTTCTTGTGGAAAAGAAGAGAAGTAGTGACATTAAAAATGAAATAATAAAGAATACCTTGTACCTTTAGAAGGGAGTTGTTGTTTTTCATAACTTGGTAAGGATTAAATAATTATGCATTAAATATATTGTAAAATGGGACGTTGGACAAGAAATAATTAAGAAATTTCGACTATTTGAATACTCTACAGAACCTATCTGCTGAAAGATCAATGATTGGTTTTATTT
>JAHDHI010000111.1 GCA_020631395.1 Bizionia sp. | reverse complement strand
TAAGCTCGCAATGGGTGTAGTCGTCCACCGGGGTCACCACCGGCAATGGGTTCACGATTAGATTAAAGTTACCTATGGTAACACAACCGCTAGCCACGCTCTCCAAGCGGATGTATATGGTCTGTGGATTAGTTATGTTGGTATAGTTGGACGTATTCTCTATGGCATTGGTGCCGTCTTCGGCATTGATCTGGGTCAGATGATAGCTCAATGCATACTCGGCAGGGTCTTGCGTATCGTATACGTCTGGGGTTACGACAACATCGAAGTCAAACTGGACGAAGTTGTCTCCGTCGTCACAAACACCATATCCATTGGCTGTTAATTCCTCCTCCAGATCCATTTCTGGTAAAGACAAGACCTCCAATTGTAAAGTTGTTGTTTCATAATTACCTGTATTGATATTTTCAACCCTGACATAAATAGTTTGTGGATTAAGAACATTAATATATGAAGCTACCAATGGATTGTTGTTTGCATTAGCATCAGCTTGAGTTTCATAATATGACACGGAAAAATCATTAGAATTTTGGTCTCCTAAAACATCACCATCTGCGTTGGTAAGATTGAACTCGGCAAAGCCATCATCGTCACCATCACATATGGTCAATGGAGAGGGTTGGTTTGCGATTTGTGAGTAGCTAAAAAAAGACACTGACAAAACGAAAAATAGTATTTTTATTTTCATTTATTTTATTTTAAAATGTCGACAAATATACTCTTAATTCATTTAGAAATTCAATAATTCACCTCAAAGAAGAACCTTCTTCCCTTTTAATAAATTAGTATGAAAACCCCAGATCACATATAGATTTGAAATGCATTATAGACCATCTACTCTACAACTGTAGCTTGCTCAGTTTTTCCAAAAATGGAATCCTTTGGTTTTGTTGCTGAAACCAAAACATTTACAAACTTCATCTCACTACGTTTTTTTCCTATCTTAAAACCATCGGCTTCATACCATACCAACTTGGATGGCAACACAAGTCCATTTGCATTCTGCCACTCAGCATATTTTATGAAATGGAATTCCTTGCTTTTTTCTTTGGAGAAATAAGTAACGGTATACCCCAACCAAGCCATTTTATTTGTGGCTTCATCATAATACAATATATATTCGTCTTCTGGAGATTCTCCAACACCTGCTTCATAGGAAATCTTGATTCCTGGGTATTTGACATCTTCTACCTCCAAAGGTTCCACATCTTCGTAAGTTATACCATCATCCGCCAATACGAATGGCATCCCGTAGAAATAGAACATCAAGTTATAATAGAATTTTGGATTGCCTTTATATGCTTTTTCTTCAGTTTCCTCCAGCCATACTTGTTTTCCATCATACCCCAAAGTATACTGTTTCGTTTCAATTAACGACTTTCTACTTTTCAAGGCTGTTGTCGTTTTTTCATTTCCATCTGGATTCTCAATTTCGAAAACCAAACTTCTCATTTGGTTCCATTTGTCTATACCTCCATGTGCCTTGAAAACTTTAGTAATATTTTCTGGATATATGCTTGTCGTGACATCCAATGTTTCTTTAGAATACTTGTTGATTTCTTCTACTTTAACTTTGGTATCGGTATTTTGTTTACAGGATGCCAATATTAAAAAAAACATTGCAATGGTAAGGTAGTGTTTCATTGTTCGGTTGATTTGATTTTTATAATCTAGTTTTTATTTTAAAGATATTTGTCGAAGACAAAATGCATCTATTACAAAAAACATCTTCTTTTTCGTGGTTTTGATAAAATAATGCATTAGAATGAAAATGCATCTATAACAGAAGGTAATCACTTAACTCTCATAAAATAGAAAAAGCACCCTAAAAAGAGTGCTTTTTCATACTAACCAACCAAAAATATGATAATTATTACTCATAAATTAAAGTAACCACACTTTAAAATAATCATCGTAAATAATTACATTAATTAAAAAGCAATCATCGTGCCAAACTTTATTTTATAAAAACATTTTGCCACATCATTATTTAAATATATCTTTATGATATCATTTTAATATCATTTTAAATCAAAACCTTATGAAAGAAGAAAAAATCATTGTCCCTACCAACGGCTACTTGATGCTATTTGTATTCTTGTCCATCGTTTTTGGAAGCATCTTTTCAGCAATATTAACAGAAAGCCCAGAATTCGTATTATTTTTAATTGTTGCCATTTTCATAGTCCCAGGCTTCTTGATGGTACAACCCAATAATTCCAGGGTATTGCTTTTATTCGGAAAATATGTCGGCAGCGTTAAAAAAAATGGGTTTTACTGGGTAAATCCCTTTTACACTAAAAAGAAAATCTCATTGAGAGCCAGCAATTTTGATAGCGAACGTCTAAAGGTCAATGATAAGCTTGGTAATCCAATAATGATTAGCACCATTTTGGTTTGGCGTGTCCACAACACCTACAAAGCCGCTTTCGATGTTGACAATTATGAGAACTTTGTTCGTGTACAAACTGATGCAGCCGTTAGAAAACTAGCAAGTATGTATCCTTACGACAACTTTGCTGATGAAGGCCACAAAGAAGACATTACGCTACGCTCCAGTGTAAACGAAGTCAGCGAAGCTCTGGAAAGAGAAATTGACGAACGTTTGTCCATTGCTGGGATAGAGGTTCTTGAAGCAAGAATTGGTTACTTGGCATATGCTCAAGAAATCGCAAATGCAATGTTAAAACGCCAACAAGCAACTGCCATCGTTGCTGCTAGGCATAAAATAGTTGAAGGAGCAGTAAGCATGGTAGAAATGGCATTGGACGAACTAGGAAAGAAAAACATTGTAAATCTTGATGAAGAGCGAAAAGCTGCAATGGTAAGCAACCTAATGGTTATACTGTGTGGTGACAAAGACGCCTCCCCTGTTTTGAATACAGGCACCTTAAACCACTAAGCAACAAGGACGAATTCCAATTATAACTTCAACAAATAAACACGATGTATAATTTATCTTATTTTTGAGCGTAATAAAATAGATGAAACTAAGATCCCATAACGAAAAACAAAATGTCTAAAAAGAAAGCCTTTGCATTGCGGATAAATGAAGATATGCTTAAAGCTATTGAAAAATGGGCTGGAGATGAATTTCGTAGCACCAATGGGCAAATAGAATGGATGCTGATGCAGAGCTTAAAGCAAGCCAAACGCAATCCAAAACAAGAAGATAGAACAACAGATGAAAGCGACTCTTAATGCAGTCGCTTTTTTAATGCCATTAATTTTGGTACTTTGCGGCTACAAAAACTAACTAAATGGAAAACGCACCACTTTTTACAGACGATACTATTGTATTCGGATTACTAATGCTAGCCTTGGGAGCCATATTCTATACAGAATCCATAAAAACCGGGTTTTGGCCCAAATTCTATAAAATTGTCCCTGGCTTGTTTATGGCTTATATGATTCCTGCATTATTTACTACGTTAGGAGTTATTTCACCAGAATGGGAAACAGTAAACACGTCTGGAGAAGTTGTTACTCACAAATCCAATCTATATTATGTTTCTAGTCGATACCTATTACCAGCTGCTTTGGTGTTAATGACATTGAGTATCGATTTAAGAGGTGTTTTTAACTTAGGTTGGCGAGCATTGATCATGTTTCTTACTGGTACCATAGGTATTGTAATAGGTGGTCCAATAGCCATTTTGTTAATATCTGCGGTTTCACCAGAAACAGTTGGAGGCATTGGGCCCGATGCAGTATGGAGAGGCTTGTCTACACTTGCTGGTAGTTGGATTGGTGGAGGAGCCAATCAAACTGCTATGTTGGAAATTTATGGATACAATCAAAAATTATATGGAGGAATGGTAATTGTAGACATAGTAGTCGCCAATGTTTGGATGGCCTTGTTGTTAATAGGCATAGGAAAGCAAAAGCGCATCAATGCTTGGTTAAAAGCAGATACGACCTCTATTGAAAGTCTTAAAGAAAAAATGTCCGCTTTTACAGAAAAAGTAAAAAGAAATCCATCATTGACAGATTTAATGATTATGGCTGCCATTGCATTTGGAGCAGTAAGTCTCGCTCATTTGGGCTCAAATTTGTTAGCTCCATTTTTTGACGATGCCGTATCAAATATAAAATCACAAACAACAAAAAACATCTTTACCTTTTTAGGTTCGAAATTCTTTTGGATGATTAGTATCGCTACTCTAATTGCTATTTTTCTATCTTTCACCAAAGCAAAAAATTATGAAGGAGCTGGTGCCAGCAAATTCGGGAGTGTCTTTATTTACATTCTTGTTGCATCCATAGGTATGAAAATGGATTTGAAACTCATTTTTGACAATGTAGGTTTAATTGCCATTGGAGTTATTTGGATGACCATACATGCTTTATTGTTAATCATTGTCGCTAAAATAATCAAAGCACCTTACTTCTTCTTGGCTGTTGGTAGCCAAGCCAATGTTGGAGGAGCCGCTTCTGCCCCCATCGTAGCTTCAGCTTTCCACCCCTCTCTGGCAACAGTAGGTGTTTTGCTTGCTGTATTTGGATACGCTATTGGAACCATAGCAGCCATAGGGTGTACGATTTTAATGCAATTGGCTTCTGCCGGCTAGTTTTTAATAATTATTTATAGCATATTTGCGGAAATAAACTTCAATATTACAAATGCAAAAACTATTAGTACTTCTTGGCTTATTTCTTATTTTTTCTTGCGGGAATGATAATGACAAGCTTATCGTAAAAGGCAACATCAAAGGTTTGAAGAAGGGAACCATCTACTTGAAAAAAGCGAAAGATTCTACATTGGTCACATTGGATTCTGTTACCATAAATGGAAACTCCCAATTTGAATTAAAAAGTAAAATAGACATTCCTGAGCTATACTTCATATATCTTGATAAAAACGACAATGAAGATGAACGCATTTCCTTCTTTGCCGACAAAGGCGTAACCGAAATAAATACATCTTTGGAAAATTTCGTGTTTGGAGCAAAAATAAAAGGGTCCAAACAACAAGATGTCCTAGAGGAATATTTAACGATGATGTCCAAGTTCAATGATCAAAACTTGGAGCTCATCAAAGAAAATTTCGATGCAAATGTGGCAAAAGACACTGCATTGGCCGATAAAACAAAAAAAATGCACGATGGCCTCTTAAGGCGTAAGTATCTATATACCGTAAATTTTGCCATAAACAACAAAGATAGCGAAGTCGCTCCCTATTTGGCACTTACAGAACTATACAATGCAAACATCAAGCTATTGGATACCATCAACAACTCTTTGACTCCACCAATAAAATCTTCTCTCTACGGAAAAAAATTGCAAGCATTCGTATCAAAGATCAAGGTTGAGGAAAAACAACAATAGCCACAATTTAAAATATCGAAGCAAAGCCTTTCCCCTTTCGGAAAGGCTTTGTTGCTATATAACAGCAATAATTTGATAGTTTTCCTTTTACTATTTTAGCTTCTGCATAAAAGCGCTACATCAAACAAGAAAACTAAGTGAAATGACGAGAATTGAAATCCCTTTGAGCAAGACAAAAATCATATTGTTTCTAATTGGAGCTCTAGCTTTCGTTGTTGCTGGTTCTTTGTGCATTTCAGAACCTGAAAGATTTGCTTCTATTCGCTACCCAAAAGACATTGTATTCATAATTGGAATTTTAGGCGTATCGTTCTTCGGAATTTGCTTTGCCTTTATTGCAAAAAAGGCATTTAGCAAAAAACCAGGACTAGTTATCAATGACAAAGGAATTATTGACAACTCAAATGCAACTAGCATTGGATTGATAGAATGGGTAGACATAACAGGAATGAAAACGTTAAAAATATCATCTTCTAGAATTATAGTGATAGAAACTTCTAAACCTGAAAAATACATTGAACGTTCAAAAAACATAGTTTCAAGAAATGCAATGAAAGCCAATCATAGAATGTATGGTTCACCTTTGTCAATTATCTCCAATTCGTTGAAAATAGATTTTTATGACTTGGAAAAACTAATTGCTGAACAATTGGACAAAAGAATGAAATGACATTGTCACCTATAAGCATATGAATTAATTTCACATATATAAAGACCATCTACAAAAACGCCAACAATATTCCTTTCAACTTGCAATTGCCTCATTAAGAGTTAAAATTAACCGTTTTGAAAATGGCGCGAATTATCCTTATCTTTTGAAGAATCTAGAAAGCCATCACAAGGATGGATTACTATGTCTTACGTAATGTTTAACTTTAAACGAAATGAAAAAATATTTTTTGGACAATGGTTTTGTCAAGTTAGATTCCTTGGTGTCTTTATCCGAAGTTGAAAAAATAAGAAAACTATATGATGGCCTTTTATATGACAAGAAGAGAACTAAAGGACTAAGGAGCGATTTGGGAGGGGTGGAAAACACAAGGAATTCAACAGAAAAAATCACACAAATCATGCTTCCTAGCTCCATAGAACCCAAGTTATTGGAAAATATAGCTTATAAGCGAGCATTGAACCATACAAGACTATTGCTGGGGAAAGATATGGAATTGGATTTTGACATGCTCATAAACAAAGCTCCATATACGAATACCATCACGCCTTGGCATCAAGATGCGGCCTATTGGATAGACATGCCAGATAAAAGAGCCGTAAGTTGCTGGATAGCCTTGGATGATGTATACGAAGACAATGGTTGCATGTGGTTTGTACCTAAACGAGATGAAATCATCAAACCTCACAGTTTCTATTCTGAAGGAGGAGCATTGCATTGCACGGCAAATACAAATGAAGCACAAAGCATTCCCTTGAATGCTGGAGGGTGTACTTTCCACGATGGCTTCACATTGCATTTTAGCAAAGGAAACATTACTTCAAACCAAAGGAGGGCATTGATATTGAACTTTCGACCAAAGAAAATGATAGAATTGGAAAGAAAGCAAGGTATAAACCATACTGGAGTTAGAAAAAGGATCATTCTCAAAAGTTGTGGGAGGATTGAGATAAGATTGTGATCTTTGCAA
>JAHDHI010000110.1 GCA_020631395.1 Bizionia sp. | reverse complement strand
AAGCTAGCTTCCGATATTTGTCCTAAAATGTTGCACTTACTAATTGAACTTAGGAAATGGAGAATACATTTACTCTGGTACTATTTTTTTTAATCATTCAAATCTGTAGTTCACAAAATACTTATGAGAAAGGTTATTTCATAAATAATGATGATGTTAAAACAAGTTGTTATATACTAAATATGGACTGGAGAAACAATCCTAGTCAAATAGAATATAAAAAATCATTGACATCAGAAATACAAGTAAAAACTATAGACGAAATAAAAGAATTTGCGATTATCGATATTTCTAAATATGTGAGAGTAGATATAGATATTGATAGATCTAGGCATAAAGCTAGATTTTTGACCACAAACAAAGAACCTGTGTTTAAAAATGAAAAATTGTTTTTGAAGGTTTTGGTAGAAGGGGATGCCAATTTATACTCATATGTGGATAGCAACTTGTTCAGGTATTTTATTAAAACTAGCGATTCCGAAATAAAGCAATTGGTTTTCAAACTATATGTTGCTGCTGATAAAGTGGACCTATTAGAAAACAATGCTTACAAACAGGTTTTGTACAATACTTTAAAGTGTGATGATATCACCTTAACCAGCATAGAAAATCTAAGCTATAAAAAAAGAGAGTTGGTGAAAATATTTGAAAAATACAATAATTGTAAAACACCAAATTATGACTCTAATTCTAAAAATAAGAAAGAAATCAATATTAACTTGTCCCCAAGATTTGGAATTAATACAGCTAAACTATCCGTTAATTCTGCTGTTTCTAGTTTTGATATGAGTTTTGACAGTGCAACAAATTTAAGATTGGGATTGGAATTTGAGTATGTTTTGTCATTTAACAATGGTAAGTGGGGAGCATTGCTGGAGCCGTATTACAATACCTATAAGGGAGAAATAGTAACAGAAGACTATGAGGCTTCTGTGGATTATAAATACTTGAAAGTGTCTTTTGGACTTAGGCATTATATGTATTTGAATGAAAAGTCTAAGGTTTTTGTCAATGGAAATTATATTGTTCCCGTTGTTGGTTTTTCCAATCCTCAAATTAAGCATTCATTTAGGAGTTTTCCCATTAATTCTGCACATCACGTGGCATTGGGAATAGGATATAATTTGAATGATAAGTTTTCAATTGAAGCCAAATATGAATTTCACAATGAAATATTTGCTGGTATCAATGGATTAGGTTCTGTTTTTAGCAATGCATCCATAAATTTTGGATATAATTTATTTTAGAGGCGCATTCTTTATAACCTTGTTAATAATTATTAAGATTGTATTGTATAAAAAAGGAGTTTAACTTATCTTTGCATTAGATTTAAAAAAAGACACATCAATTATGTTCGAATTTGACCAATATTTAGGCTTTTTAGCATTCTTAACTATTTTAACCATAGGGTTTTGGTTAATGATATTTTTATTAACGTTTGTAATCCCTTATTGGATTGGAGGTTCGTTGATTGAGCGTCTTAAAGAAATGAGAGAAGAGAAGAAGGCAAAACGTGATGCTTAATTAACATCATCTTACATACAATACACTAAAAAGACACTTATAAAGTGTCTTTTTTTTATGACCAGAAAAAACGGTTGGAAAAGTTTGGCATAGTTGTTGGCTTAGAAGTAAATGAATGGACGGTTTTTTTTGAACCATGCTCACTTAAGTTTTCTCTTGATGAAATAAGTAAGAGGAAGTATAAAATTACTTCATGATACCTAGCTAAATATTATGAAAGTGTTTGGGACCCAAATTGAATAAGTGAACTTGATTGAATTTAGTTGATTAGATGAAGTTTGAATAAGAACAAATTTCTATTTTCAATATGAAAATCTACCTTGAAAAAATGCTTTTTTAACTTAAAATAAGGATAAAATGCATTTTTTATCGATGAAAGGTTGCTTTTTAACTTTTTTTAATTAAATTGCCTAAGGTTTGAAAATTAAATAAATAAATTGCGCAAAATTGAGACCGGTATTCAAAAAATAACAGGAATAAAGTTGTATGTATTAATTAATTGTATAGTTTTGTTCCCCAAATATTAATTTAAAATTATAAGAATATGAATAAGAAATTTATTCTTTTAAGTGTAGTATTTTTACTTATGGTAGGTGCTGGATTTGCCCAATCCAAGCCTCAACAAACAATGATAAATGGAAAGGTGTCACTAGGCAAATATCATGAACGTGATGAATTGGATAGAATGCAAAAGGGACCCTTGTTGAAATTGTATGTTGAACGAATTGAGATAATTATAAAAATATTGCCAAATATTGCTTTTGCAACCAAACCTGGAGTGACTATGGCTTCATTGGGGATTCCTGAAACAAAGGATCACCTAAAGGCATTGAAGGCTCAAAAAGAGGCCACATCCACGTATTTTGACAGTACCTTGGAATTTCAGCAGAAAATTTTACCGTATTCGGATAAATCCAATTTGGTGTCTGCTATTCTATTTTATGAAGAAACCTTGAAATCATTGCATACATACAATGAGTTCAATTAACATTAATAGTCCATGTTTGTCTATGAAAATAAAATTAATTTAGTATGATGAAAAATCCTAGATTAAAAAATATCTGGGATTTTTTATAGTAATAGGATTTCTTGTTTTAGGATGATATATGATTGTATTTTTAACCGTAATTGTAATCCTAAAATAACAAATGAAAAATAGATGTAAAAGTTTGGAAAAAGATTGTTTTTTTTCTTTTCGATATTCAAAAAAAAGCTTTCTGAATACGTGAAAAACATTATAAAGTGAAGATTTTTATTACTTTTTAACTTTCTTTTGTAAGATAAAACTTGTTAATTTAAGTTAAATTGTATCTTTAATCGACTTTGTTTGCATTTCATGGATTTTTATCCTAAGTTTGATTTTAAAATAATAAAACCCTCTAATTTGCATAATTGATGAAAAACTTAACACAAATCATATGTCTGTTTCTTTTTGTGATTAGCAATGTAAGTGCTCAACAAGAAAAAGGAATAATAGGAGCCAACAATTGGCTTAATGGTTGGACAGAATTTAAACCTGGTCAAGTTGATTATGGTGAGCCTACTCAAATACTAAGTGGTAACATTTCAAAAGATACGAAATTGTATAAAAAAGAAACGTATCTACTATTGGGTAGTGTCTTTGTAACTGACAGTACTACACTTACCATAGAGCCGGGAGCTGTTATAATTGGAGATTATAAAACAAATGGATCTCTTACCATTTCAAATGGATCTACGATAATTGCCGATGGGTTGGAAACCGATCCCATTGTCTTTACTTCCAACAGGAGCGTTAAAAAACCAGGAGATTGGGGTGGTTTGTTCATACTTGGTGATGCACCTATTAACAAATATGGAAATAAGTCATCTGTAGATTTCAATCTTAAACCAACGTCGTATGATCATATTAGTTATGGCGGGGACAACATTGAGAGCAATTCGGGTATTTTGAGATATGTGAGAATAGAATATGCTGGAAAGAGAACCAAAAACCAAGGTTACTTTAGTGGATTAACATTGGCAGGAGTAGGACACAATACAATTATAGAAGACGTAATGGTTAGCTTTTCCCAAGGAAATTCCTATGAAGTAACAGGAGGAGACGTTAATTTAAATAAGATGATATCTTACATGGCAAAGGGAAATGATTATTCATTTAATTATGGTGCTCAATGCTACATATACAATTCATTGGCCATTCGCTCTTCATTTGTATCTGGTGTCAATGGATCTAGATGCATTGCATTGTCTTCTTACAATGAAAAGAATGAAGTGGACCTTACCAAGAACGGAACTTATGTGAATGCTCAGAATTTAACTTTGATCAACATAAGTAACAATTTGGAATCAGAAATTAAAATGGGATTGGTAAAAGAAGCCATATTCGTGGATAACGATACTTCAATAGATATCAGTAAAAGTGTTATTTCTGGATTCAATCCAGCAGTGGTGCTGGATGAAAAGATAAGAATAAACAACGAGAGTTTAGAAAAAATAAAATTTACTGAAATGTATTTCAATAATTGCAATGGAAACATTTTTAAAGAATACAACTCAAATAACGAGGATTTGGAGAATTGGTATGGTAACAGTGCCTTTTTCAACGTGTATTCGAAAAGTATAGACTCAGAAACATTTATTGACATAAAAAACATAAAACGTCCAGATTATAGATTGCGAATTAATAAAATCATAGCATCGAGTAAAAATTAAGAGATAGATAGACCCAATATCTGATTTATAGTTATTTTGATGGAATGATATAGAATTGATTGAACTTTTTTCTATAGACCTTCCTTGTTGCAAGGATATGAGATCTTCTTTAAACATTTACTACACAAATTATTATGACTCTTAAGACTTTGTCTTTGTAAAGAGATGATGAGAATTAATGAAGTTAAAATTTACTAAATAAAAGTGTATGCAGAAAATTACTATTTTAAAAAATCTTTTTTTCGGATTATTTTTTATTGTTCTTCTCAATGGGCAGTTAAATGCTCAAATAGTCATTGGTCAACCTACTTTTGTCGGTTGGGATAAAGTATGCGCAAGTGAGGATTTTAATTCCTATGGTGTGAGGTTTACTTTTACCGAAGGAGCTGTAACTGCGGCAACGGTTTTCAAAATAGAATTATCTGACGCAGACGGTAATTTTACGGATGCTACGACTGTAGCGACGTCAGCTGCTGGATCCATTACTGTGTCTCCAGGGACATTAAACTTCGAAGTGCCAGTTACGACGTCAGGAGAAGGTTACAAAGTAAGAGTGAAGAGTGAATCGCCAGTTGGAACCAGTTCCAATTCAGTGGCTTTTCCTGCATATTATAAAATTCATGATGACCCATTTTCCATAAATAGTTTAGTGGAAACAGGTGCTTTTTGTTCAGGAGGAAGTTACATCCTAGCCATAGATGAAGAGGGAGTAGGTCTGGACAATTCACCATTGGTGCATTCTTCATTGACCTTCAATTGGTTTAGGGTAACAGGACCAACGACATCGGAACTTGTAGCACAAGGAAGTGAAGCAACCCCTAATTTTACTTTAAACGTCAATCAAGTCGGTAAATATTATGCAGAAACAAATTATGGCAGTTGTGGCCCAGGATTGTCATTTTCAAACCGAGTTGAAATTAGTGAAGTAGATTCAGGTACTGTTGCAACGGTATTCTCGAGTCTAGGAAACCCTTTTTGTTCTGCAGATGGGGCAACGACATTGACAACGATTTCAGGTGTTGGATACCAGTGGTATAAGGATGGTGCTACAATAGAAGGAGCAACAGATCAAACATACGAAACAAATGAATCCGGAACCTTTTCGGTTGCGGTGGATTTAGGAGGGTGCAATGCGAATGGATCCATCGATTTGGATAGTGGAGATTTCTCAAGTAGCATCGATGCCTCGGATGTAAACACCATCGACATAGCTTCTGGAGAGACGTTGACTGTCACAGTGACCACAACGGCTACGAGCCCAGAATACGATTGGTATTTAAATGGAAATCTTATTTCTGGTGCTAATGGAAGTACTTATGAAGCGACAGAAGAAGGCAACTATAAGGTAGTAATTAGCCAAACTACGGGATGTATGGTTTCCAGAGAGTTCCTCTTTACGGTAGAAGTACCTGTAGATCCTTTTCCAAATGTAGAAAACATTCCCAATTTAATTAGCCCAAATGGTGATGGCATAAACGATACTTGGATAATCCCTACTGAATATGTTAGTGGTACGGATACGGAAGTGATTGTCATGACAAATAGAGGGGAAGTGGTTTTAAAAACAAACGATTATCAAAATAACTGGCCAGAAGACGAATTGAATTTAACAAACATAAACCTAGTTTATTACTATATGATTACAGCTCCCAATCAAGAACCCAAAAAAGGTTCGATAACGATAGTTAAATAGTATGAAAGTATTGTTGACTATATTCTTATTGTTTTTTTCAACACAACTACTCTATTCTCAGGAAGACGATGGAGTGGTTTCACTTGCTTTGCCTGTAAGGAATTCCTTAAAGTTTAATAGAAGCATTGTCAATCCTACATTTAGTTTCGTTAGAGAACAAAATAAATATGTCAGCATATACAACAAAAGGGAATGGGGACAATTTGAAAATGCACCATTAACATATATGGTAAGCTATTCAGGACGATTTAGAGAGAACATAGGTATTGGTATTAGCGCCTTTCAGCAGAATTATGGAGTATTGACCACGTTTGGAGGTATTTTGAATTTTGCTTACAACATTCAGATGGACAGAGAAAGCAATCTGACTTTTGGGTTGAATATGGGATTTCATAAAAGTGGACTCAATAGTGGCAAGGTCATAACAAACGTTCCTGACCCATCACTGGAAAACATTCCTTCAAACTTTTTATTGACAGCCAATCCAGGTATAAATTATGGTACGGCTTTTTTTGATTTTGGATTGTCTTTGAAAAATCTCGTTCAATACAATCTCAACTCGTCAGAACTCATTAAAGAAGATCCAGAACAAAGCATACAAGCTCATATTATGTATACAGGCTATATGGATGCAGGAGGCTTTTTCTATGAGAGTAAATTTTCAGGTTTGTTAAGATCCGAATTTAAAAATGATGCCACTGTTTTTTCTGGAACGGCAATGTTGACTATTCCCAAAGGAATTTGGGGGCAAATAGGATACAATACGCTCTATGGGGCATCAGTTGGATTGGGGTTGAACATATCTTCTCAAATTGCAGTGGAGTACAATTATGAAAAACCAATTGGGGACTTGTCTAATTTTGGCCCCTCCCATGACATAACACTGGCATATAGGTTCAAAAATAACAACAATTACTATTATAGTGGAAATGATGATGAATCTGCATCTATTATTCCTCGTCCTAGAAAAGTAAAGCGTCCAGCAACAAAACCAGCATTGGATGCTAACGCAAGAGCAGAATTGGCAGCAAAGAAAGCTCAAGAAAAGGCGGATAAAGAAGCCGAAGCACAACGACTGGCGGACGAGAAGGCAGCAGCAGACGCCGCCGC
>JAHDHI010000109.1 GCA_020631395.1 Bizionia sp. | reverse complement strand
ATGAATTTTATGTCAATGCTTTTAAAGCTTGTTTTAATTTATAATTGGTATTATATCGAATTAAAACAAAAAACGTATGAAACCATCAACCATTGCAAAACAGATGACAAGATTGTTGTTCATGTTATGCTTCACTCTTCAACTACAAGCACAAGAAAAAACGATATCAGGTATAATATCTGATGAAAAGGGAATTCCCTTGCCAGGCGTCAACATAACCATTGTTGGAAGCGGCATGGGGACACAAACGGGTTTTGACGGCAAATACTCGCTAATGGTAAACAAAGGAGATGTACTCAGATTTTCTTACCTAGGATATGTTACGGTAGACAAAGTAGTGAAAAGAGCCAATAAGATGAGCTTTAAGATGGAAGTGGATGCTTCCTCTTTGAGTGAGGTAGTAGTAACAGCAATAGGTGTCAAGAGAAAAGAAAAACAAATGAGTTATGCAGTCCAAAGTGTCAAAGCAGAAGAAATTACACGGCTAACCAATCCCAACGTGGTACAAAGTCTATCAGGAAAGGTTTCTGGAGTACAGATCACCAGTAGCAATAGCAATGTGAATGCTGGATCCAAAGTTACATTGAGAGGGAATACATCTATTTCAAACAATGGTGAACCTTTGGTTGTAATAGATGGAAAAGTATCTACCATGGAGGCATTAAATGAAATGAAGTCTAAAAAAATTAAGGGCATCAATGTTTTGAAAGGGACAGAAGGTACAGCATTGTATGGATCGCAAGGAGCCAACGGCATTATTGTCGTAAATACGAAAAAAGGAAATTACAAAGCACCAAAAGCAAGTCAAATTGCAAGAAGCGAACCTACAAGAATGGATAACGAATCTTACACTAAAATTTATGAAAACCAATTCAAGAACACATCTTTGGATCCTTTGTCTACCTTTTCGATAGATGTGGACAAGGCATCATATAGCAACGTAAGACGGTTGATAAACAATGGGCAGTTCATACCAGCAGATGCTGTTAAGATTGAAGAAATGGTCAACTATTTCGATTATGATTATCCAGAACCATCAGGAGAACACCCATTTTCCATCAATACGGAAGTAGCAAGAACACCTTGGAACGAATCCACCAAATTGGTCAAGATAGGCTTACAAGGCAAAACCTATGAAAATGAAGAATTGCCAGCAGCAAACCTGACTTTTCTAATAGATGTTTCTGGTTCTATGGGAAATTCCAACAAGCTCCCCTTGTTGAAGTCGGCTTTCAAACTATTGGTAAATCAGTTGAGAGAAAAAGACAAAGTAGCCATAGTCGTCTATGCAGGTGCAGCAGGTGTTGTTTTGAAGTCAGCTTCCGGGAAAAACAAGGAAGTCATCTTAAAAGCCTTGGACAACTTGAATGCAGGTGGATCAACAGCTGGAGGACAAGGTATAGAATTGGCATATAAGATGGCTCAAGAGCATTTTGACAAAAAAGGAAACAATAGAGTGATATTGGCTACAGATGGCGATTTCAATGTTGGTGCATCAAGTAATGATGCAATGGAGAAGTTAATTGTCGAGAAAAGAAAAACTGGAGTATTCTTATCAGTTTTGGGATTTGGATATGGAAACTACAAAGATTCAAAATTGGAAACTCTAGCAGACAAGGGAAATGGCAATCACGCATATATAGATACTATGCAAGAGGCTAGATTGATCTTTGGAAAAGAATTTGGCGGAACACTTTTCACTATAGCCAAAGATGTGAAGATTCAAGTGGAATTCAATCCAACAAAAGTACAGGCCTATAGGTTAATCGGGTATGAAAACAGATTGCTGGCAAATGAAGATTTCGTGGATGATACCAAAGATGCAGGCGAATTGGGAAGCGGTCACTCGGTTACTGCTCTATATGAAGTGATTCCTGTTGGTGTGAAAAGCGATTACATTAAAAAAACACCAGATTTAAAATACATTAAAACCAAAGCCAAAGAAGCTTACACAGACGAATTGTTGACAGTGAAGTTTAGATACAAGAAACCAGATGGTAATAAAAGCATAGAAATGATTCATATAACGAAAGATGAAACGACGGAGGCTTCGGAAGATCTGAAATTCGCTTCTTCCGTAGCACTTTTTGGAATGCAATTGAGACAATCGCAATTCCACAACAATTCTAAGATCTCAGACGTCATTGCCTTGGCAGAACAAGGGAGAGGGAAGGACAAGCAAGGATATAGGGCAGAATTCATCAGGTTGATATCTGCCGTACGATAAAAACATTGTTTTCATTGATTAAATAAAAAGGTTGAACGAAAGTTCAGCCTTTTTAAGTTTTGCTGGTTCCCTCACCCAAAAGACCTTTTTGCTCAATGGAGGTTTTGTAATAGTGGCTTTAGTCATAGTTTTATTTCAAATTAAAATATAAATGTCATGAATCAACTCACGAATAGAAAGACAACATTAAGTTTAATGCTCATATTGTTTTCGTTTTTGCAATTGCAAGCACAAGACATGCCCTCCATCAAGGTGGGAGAAGATAGATTGGGAGTAACATCTTTGGACATAAAAGTAGAAGTCATTGGCAATATCGCAACAACGACGTATGATATGTTGTTCTACAATCCAACCTCCTCTGTTTTGGAAGGGGAACTGGCTTTTCCCTTGGGGGAAGGGCAGAATGTCTCGCGATTGGCATTGGAGGTGAATGGTAAATTGAGAGAAGCCGTTGTAGTGGAAAAAGAGCAAGGTAGAGTCGCTTTTGAGGCAGTCGTAAGACAAGGTGTAGACCCTGTGTTGTTGGAAAAAGGAACAGGAAACAACTACAAGGCAAGAATATACCCTATTCCAGCAACAGGTTACAAACGAGTAGTTTTAGCTCATGAACAAGAACTCATACTAAGTGAAGACGAGCATTACTTTCATTTGCCGTTGGGTTTCAAAAAGAATTTGGATCACTTTGCTTTGGAAATGAATGTCTTCAATCAAAAGTTGGCACCTTCTATAAGCGAAGGCAGTTTAGCAAATTTCAAGTTCAATGAAATGCATGGAAATTATTACGCTAAAACAGTAAAGAAAAACTTTACACCAGCTACATCTTTGATTATAAGAATCCCGCAAGCATATGAGAATAACAAGACTATCGTGTCCGAAGATTATTTCTATGTCTATAAACGATTGACCCCAGAATTGAAACAGAGAAGCAAAGCTCGAAAAATAGCCCTGTATTGGGACGTTTCATTGTCTGTAAAAGACAGAGACTTGAATAAGGAATTGCAATTTTTGGATGTCTATTTGAAATATTTGGGGAATGTGAAAGTTGAACTCATAAAATTCAGCAATGCCATTCATCTACAAAAGAGATATAAAATTGAAAATGGAGAATGGGGGGACTTGAGACAGGAATTGAAGCATTCCATTTATGATGGTGGAACTTCTTATGCCGATTTGTTTTTAAATGAGGATTCGGATGAAATAATCCTATTTTCCGATGGAATGAAAAATCTAAGTGATTTCCCTACGGAAATAAAAACTCCAGTCTTTGTGGTAAATGGCATCGTAAAAGCAAATCACGAGGAGTTGAAGAGCATTAGCGAGGCAACAGGTGGAAAATACATAAATCTAAAAAAGGGAAGTGTAGTAGAGTCTGTCGAGAAAATCAAATACCAAGCCTATAGATTCTTAGGAGCGGAATTTTCGAACGATGCTTTGGAAGTTTATCCAAATACACCACACTCGGTCGGAAAAGACTTTTCCATATCAGGAAAAGGGTTTAACGAAAATGATAAAATCACATTGTTTTTTGGATATGGAAATAAAATAACCCAAAGCGAAACGATAACTATAGATGGAGAAGTCTGCAATGCATTGGTAGAACGCATATGGGGACAAAAGAAACTGGATGTGCTTCAGTTTGATGAGAAAGGCAATAAAGATGAAATAATAGAACACAGCAAGCTTTATAATCTGGTAAGCAATCACACTTCCTTGATCGTTCTTGATTCGGTATGGGATTACGTAAGATATGAAATTACGCCACCCAATGAATTGTTGGATGAATACAATAAAATTATGGAAGAGAACAAATGGAAGAAGGTAAGAACAGTTCAAAAAGAAGATGTAGAAGAGCTGGTAGTAGAAGGTGATGCAAGCAATGCTAACTTTGTTGGCACGATTTCCGGAACCATTTCAGATGAAAATGGATTGCCCATGCCAGGTGTTGGTATCGTGATAAAGGGAACCAGCAATGGTACGCAGACGGATTTCGATGGTAACTACTCCATTGATGCATCCACAGGAGACATATTGTCTTTCTCTTCAGTCGGGTACAAATCTGCAGAGGCAGATGTGGGAGCATCCAACAAAATTAGTTTTTCAATGGAAGTAGATGATGTGGCGATAGATGAGGTGGTAATAACGGCAATGGGGATAAAAAGAGAAAGAATAAATCCATCCATAACATATTCTTCGCAAGTCATCAGCGGAGAAGAATTGAATGGCGAGCCATACCGTGGTTATAGGAGTGCAGATATTATGTCCAATCAACCATCTAGTTATGGGACATCTGTTGGCAAACATAAATACACGGGAAGATTAAAAGTAAATACAAACAATAACACTGCAAGTTACATAAGCGAACTATCCAAGGCCAAAACAATGAAAGAAGCCTATGCCATATACTTGAAGCAAAGAGAGGATTATGCTGTGATTCCAGCATATTATGTGGATGTGTACGATTATTTCAAGAAGTGGAACGATGAAGAATATGGTTTGAGGATATTGACGAACATTGCAGAAATGGATTTTGACAATTATGAATTGCTAAGAGTGTTGGGGTATAAGCTAGAGGAGGCAAACAACTACTTTTTGGCAAGTTACATCTATGCACAAGTATTAAAGTTGCGACCAGAGGATTCGCAATCCTATAGGGATTTGGCGTTGTCGTATGAAGAGATGGGAAAGGGAGAAGAAGCCTTTAATTTGTTAAATGGCATCGTAACAGGAGCTATCTATGAATCCAATGGCAGAAGACAATTTTCCGGAATGCATACCATTGCCAAGAATGAGATAAACAAGTTGGTTCAAAAAGAGTTCAAAGGCAGAAAAGGTAAACTGAAAATTGACAATGTAATAGATGCAAATTATGATTTGAGAATAGTCATTGATTGGAACCATAATGATACGGATATCGATTTGCATGTCATAGATCCCAATTTGGAAGAGTGTTCCTATAAACATACGAGAACTAAAATTGGCGGAGAAATCTCAGACGATATGACACAAGGATTCGGTCCAGAGGAATTTACCATAGAAAAGGCCAAGTCTGGAGCATATTATGTTAAAGTGAATTATTATGGAGATAGGTATCAAAAGATAGAAAACCCAACCTTTATGAAGGTTACGATGTTTAAAAATTACGGAAAGTACAATGAAACCAAAGAAATCAAAATAATCAGATTGTCAAAATCACACGACAACAATATTGTTGCCAGGATAGATATTTAGGATCAATGCAATAAATTAGAGTTTTATTTAATCCAGTTAACTTGAAAAAAAACAAGGTTCACTCAACCATAGGGTGTTTTCACTCAATTGCTTTTTATTTTCATTATCTTTATTTATAGTTTTACTTTAAACTAAATAACAGGTTAACTATGAAAATTCTATTAAAACTATTGCTTCTGTGTTTTACAATGGGTCAGTTATACGCCCAAGAAACACCAGTTATTGATCAAATTAATGTCTCAGGAACAATCCTAGATGAATATGACAAACCATTTCCTGGTGTAAGTGTATTGGTAAAGGGAACTACCAATGGAACTCAGACGGACATAAACGGGAATTATTCCATAGTAGTAAATATGGGAGAAGTGTTGATGTATTCATACGTAGGATATTCTAAATCAGAGGTCTATGTGAGTGAATCAAAGGACATTGATGTTTCTATGGAGCTAGATACAAGTGAAGAGGAGGAAGTAGTCGTTACAGCATTGGGAATAGAAAAGAAAAAGGATGAGATAGGAACCGCTTATGAAGTTGTGGATAGTAAATTGCTTGTACAGGCCAATAGTACAAACATCATTCAAAGTTTACAAGGCAAGGTAAGTGGTTTGACAATAAGAGATGGAAATGTCTTTTTAAGAGGGGCGCGTTCAATGAGAAGCGACAATTCAGCTTTGATCGTCATAGATGGAGTGGTCTCCACTAGCGGTTTTTTGCAAACACTGGATCCAAATACCGTAAAAACAGTAAATGTAATAAAGGGAGCCAATGGAGCAGCATTGTATGGAAGCCAGGCAAGTAACGGAGTTTTGATTATAACTACCAAAAGAACGTTTCAAGACCAATCGAAATCAAATAATAGCTCAAGGCGAAAAATCATAAAACATACAGGGCGCCTTAAAGTAAAAAATACGATCAATAAAGCAGAACATGTCAAGTTGTTTTCCAAAGCTAAGACAGTAGACGAGGCATATGAAGTATATAATAAGGAAAAAGAAAATCATTCAAAAGAACTGGGGTATTATGTGGACGCTTACGACTATTTTTCAAAAAAGGACAATAGCGAATACAAAAAAGGAATTCTAAACGATGTAATTAAGTCGGAATTCGACAACTATGAGCTGTTAAGAGCATTGGGATATAAAATGGAAGTGGCAAAAGATTACTTATTGGCAAGTTCCTTGTTTAAGAGAGTATTGTTGATTAGGCCAAAAGATGCACAATCCTATAGAGATCTAGCATTGGTTTATCAAGAAATGGGAAAGACACAAAAAGCCTTTGAACTATTGAATACGATTGTAAGCAATGCTCTATATGAAGCAAAGGAAACAACGAAATCCTTGGTAATGTATAATGTTGCCAAGAATGAAATCAACAATTTGATTCAAAAAGATCCGAAAGTCGATAAAAGTAGCCTTGAGAGTTTCAATGAGATAAACACCAATTATGATGTTAGAATTGTAATAGATTGGAATAGGGCAGATACGGATATGGATTTGCATGTAATCGATCCGTCATTGGAAGATTGTTTCTTCAAAAATCCAAAAACACAAATAGGGGGAGAAATTTCATCAGATTTAAATATGGCATACGGACCGGAAGAGTTTACTTTGAGAAATGGAAGAAAAGGGGATTATTACGTAAAGGTGAATTATGCGAATGACGTTTTGCAGGATGATGAGAATCCGACATTTGTGAAAGTGACGTTATATAAAAACTACGGCACACCCAAAGAAAACAAAGAAGTACAAGTTGTAAGGTTGTCCAAAAGAAAAGGCGAACAAATAATAGCAAAGCTTACCATTTAAGTTGTAAGCTTATAAAGAAGATCTAAAAAAAGACGCTCAAGCGTCTTTTTTTAGCTTAAAGAGTTTTTATCTATCTTTGTTCGTTAAGGGACATGGTTTACACAAGTTAAAGATTAGGGTTTACACTAAATT
>JAHDHI010000033.1 GCA_020631395.1 Bizionia sp. | reverse complement strand
TTCATACAATTTACAACTATTTTATCAATTATGAGTGTTTACGGATATTCAAAAATATTTTAAAAAAAGAAGTAAAAACAAAAAAAATGGTAAATCGAAATGAGACCGTTGCTTCTGCAACGGTCTCAATATTATTAAAACGCTATGTGAAGAATTAAGAATATAACGAACAAGTCTTATGATTACCCATAAACCAAAGCTTTCATTTTTTTAACGAATATTTTTTACTGTTAAATTGATTTTTAACAAAAAATTAGCATTTAATTCTGTTAGGTAGCCCCTTGATAACCGTCTAAGTACGCTTATTAATCCAAAAGAATTAAATTATGTATCACAAATTAAAAATTATCCATTTGGGAGTCGTATTCCTATTTTCTATGCCGTTCATAACTATGGCTCAGACACCTGTAAGCGGCTTTTTTCCTAAAAAAAACGATCTTACCATAGCTTCGAGCTATACTTATAAAAGTTACGATCGATTTTACAGAGGAACAACACTAACAGAAACAGCTCCAGCAAATATGGGTTCTATTTCTTCCTCAATTGTTAGTGTTTATGGAGAATATGGGATTATGGATTGGTTGTCTACCGTTGTTACCATACCCTATATATCCATATCAAATTCTGAAGGTGTATTGGATCCCATACAAGGAGTAGATCAAGTGGAAGGTGTCCAAGATTTGTCTCTTTTCCTAAAGGCAAAAGCGTTTAAAAAAACTTTTGACAATTCTTCAAAGCTATCCATTGGTGGTGCTACGGGAGTTACCATTCCTGTGGGGAATTATGATGAATCTGGTATTTTGTCATTAGGAAACCAAGCTACGGCAATAGATGGTTGTGGAATTATACAATATAGTACTCCAGTCAATATTTTTACTGAAGCGCAAATAGGATATAGTATCAGGGAAAATTCTGATTTCAAAATCCCCAATGCAATGTTATACAGTTTGAAAGTCGGGTATTACAATGATTGGATTTATGCGCATGCCAAATTAGGAATTCAAGACTCCACTACTGGGTATGACATTGGAACTCCAGAATTTGCTGCGAATGGTGGCCCTTTGGGTTTACCACAAACAGAGGTGGATTATACCAACATAAATTTTGATGTCTATACTCCTTTGTACGAAAAAACAATTGGAGTATCCGCAGGCTACGGAGTAAATTTAAATGGTCGTAATTACAATCAGGAATCTACTTTTACATTAGGTTTGGTATATAAGGACAATTAAGAGCTTGTCATTGTTTTTCAATATAAGGCCATGTGAGGTATTATGATAAATGACATTATTTGTTTTGAATAGAGAAATAAATTCAAAAGCCACTCATTGCGAGTGGCTTTTTTTGTCAGTTTAGATTACATTTGCTATATGCAATTACAGTTTTCTTTCATCATTCCAGTATACAATCGCCCAGACGAAATCGAAGAGTTGTTACAAAGTTTCAAAGATTTGGAAACGACTTTGGGATATGAAATCGTCATAGTAGAGGACGGCTCGACAATACCGTGCAAGGATATCATAGAAAAATACGAAGCTGAACTGGAAATAGCATACTATTTCAAATCAAATTCCGGCCCAGGAGATTCCAGAAACTATGGAATGCAAAAAGCAAGGGGAAACTATTACATTGTCTTGGATAGCGATTGTATTTTGCCTAGACACTATCTAACGGAAGTCGTTAAGGGGTTGGAAGATGATTATGTAGATTGCTTTGGAGGGCCAGACGCAGCTCATCATTCTTTTTCCAATTTGCAGAAGGCAATAAATTTTTCCATGACCTCCTTTATAACCACGGGAGGGATAAGAGGCAATAAGAACAGCATTGGTAAATTTCAACCGAGAAGTTTCAATATGGGAATCTCTAAAAAAGCTTTTGAAATAACCAAAGGCTTTGGTAGAGTGCACCCTGGAGAAGACCCGGATTTATCCATTAGATTGTGGAAAGCCGGTTTTAAGACAAAACTCATTCCTGAGGCACATGTTTATCACAAAAGGCGTATTTCTTGGTCTAAATTCTATACACAAGTCAATAAATTTGGTATGGTGAGACCTATATTGAACGCATGGCACCCGCAAACAAGAAAAATAACATATTGGTTTCCTAGTGTTTTTTGTCTAGGTGTCCTAGCATCTGTAATATTGTCATTCTTTAATGTTATTTGGCCTTTATGTTTTGTTTTAGGATATTATTTAGTAGCTTTAATTTTAGCAATGATACAAACAAAGAACATCGTCGTAGCTTTTCAGGCTTTAATGGCAATTACAATTCAGTTCTATGGCTATGGCTTAGGGTTTTTAAAAGCCACGATAGCGATTGGACTGTTTAATAGAAAGCCGGAAGAAGCATTTCCCCAGTTGTTTTTCAAAGTTAAATGATGGTCGTACTGAAATCTAAAATAGCCAAAGCATTCAAAAGCCGAAAAATCAATGTTTTTTTTCTTTTTTTTCTTTTGGCATTTATCATTTTGATACTTACCAAGCTCTCAAAAGAATATACGAATACAATTGTATTGGATGTGAAACCAGAAGGTGTGCCAGAGGAAGTCATTGTTTTAAATGATTCTACTCATAAATTGAAGGTCACATTGACGACGTATGGCTTCAAATGGTTCAATTTCTATTTGAAGACACCAGAATTGACCATAGATTTTAGCGAGGACGTCAATAAGACTGAAGATTTTTTTATATGGAGTACATCAAAGGGGTTTTCGAACATCAATGATCAATTTGATAAGAATACCAAAATAAAAAGTATCAACCCAGACACCTTGAAGTTCAGGTACGATGTCAATGCCGTGAAGCACATACCAGTAAAAGTAAATGCCGAACTAACATTTAGCCCAGGATATGACATGCTGGATGACATTGAAATAACACCGGATACCATTAAGGTCATCGGACCAGCAAGCATATTGGAAGAATTGGAGTATTTGGAGACGGAAGACCTTGTTTTGAAGAATGTGAAGACAGCAATAAGCAATACGTTAGCCATACAAACGGAATCGATAGATGACAAGGTGAAATACGATTTTGAAGAAGTAGAAGCAAGTGCAGTCGTAGAGCGGTTTACAGAAGGAACCTTGAACATTCCGATTAGAGTAATAAATGTACCGAAGGGCATACGATTAAAACACTTTCCCAAAAATGTAAAAGTGTCATATTATACGAGTTTGGAGGCATTTAAAGACATTGGGGAAAAAGACTTTAGAGTTGTTTGTGATTATAACGATTTGGGAGAAAACAGCAGCTATCTAACACCAAAATTGGCAAAGCAACCCCAAAAGGTCAAAAGTACACGATTGCATCAACAAAAAATAGAATTTATTATTACGGAATGATCACGGTAGGACTTACAGGAGGAATAGGAAGTGGTAAAACAACAGTGGCAAAACAATTTCAAGCTATGGGGATTCCCATATACATAGCAGATGATGAAGCAAAAGCCCTAATGTTGAGATCCAAGGTAATAAGGCGAAAGCTAATAGCGTTGTTTGGAGAGAAAGCCTACAAGGACAATGAATTGAACAAGCCCTATTTGTCTCAAGCCATCTTTAACGATAAAACCCTATTGGAACGGATGAACGATATCGTTCATCCAAGAGTGGGACGACATTTTGAAAAATGGAAAGCCAAACAAGAGGCGCCATACGTCATAAAAGAGGCTGCTATTTTGTTTGAAAACGGAAGTTATGAGCATTATGACTACATAATAACCGTAGTTGCCTCAGAGGCATCAAGAATAAAGCGTGTAATAAAAAGAGATGGAGCCACAAAAGAAAAGGTGCAATCCATAATCAAGAATCAATGGAGTGATGCCGAAAAAGTGAAGAAATCTCATTTTGTTATAGAGAACCATGATCTTTCGTCTACAAAAGACCAAGTTTTGGCCATTCACAAGACATTGCTAAATAAAAGTAAAACGAAACTTGTTTAATTTGCGAATACGTCCTTTAAAGAACCTTTAAGTAGTATTTGTACTATATTTTTTTTATCTTGTAGTAGACTTTTTATCGATAAAATGCAGGCTAAGCCAGAACTTGAGCACAAATTTTAACATTTTTGTTAATGTAAGGTTAAATCGAAGGATTGCTATATGTTAAAATATTAATTTTGAATGATGAGTAAAAAAGTGTTTCTGGTTTTAGTCATCTTAATGAGTATGTCTCTAATAGGTATAATCTTTGTGCAAGCCTATTATATCACAAATTCTGTTAGAAATGAAGAAGATCAATTCGTATCTAACGTCAAAAGAGCCCTAAGCTATGTTTCCAAGGAAATTGGGGATGAAGAATTTAAAGACCACATACTAATACTGAGGGATTTAATAGATCAAGGCGTTGAAGTAAATGTCGATACGACAGCCGTACTTAATTTATACATAAAACAAGATAGAGAAGACACGAACGAAACGCTAACTTATAGAAACGGAATTCTAGAAGAGAGTTATAAATTGTCATCATCGCTCTTTGACATAGGTTTAGATAGTACAAGTATAAAACGTATTATTAACGAAAGTGAAACAACTGTTTATAGAACGGGGGATTTGGACAGTGCCAATAAAACGGATGCCATGTTGTCTCAAATAGGTAACATATCCAGAACGGAAGACTTGATGTTCGAAACGCATTATAAAAACTTTGCTTATAGAAAACCCATTCACAAGCGGGTTAGCAAAGAGAAAATAGATAGGCTTCTAAGGTTTAAACTGTTGGAAGACAACATAAACATAGATTACGAGTTTGCTATCTATAGCAACAAATTGGCGACGAAGATAAGGACTGAAAACTTCGAATTGGAGAATGCATACGTTACTGTGCCTTTTTTCAAAAATGAGAAGGATCCTAGCAAATATCAATTGCTGGTGGAGTTTCCAGAACGAAAAAAATTCATTTTGTCATCAATAATGACAATGTTGATATTATCGATAGTGTTCACGTCAATAATAATACTTGCATACTCCAGCGCATTGTTTCAATTGGTGAAGCAACGTCAAATTTCTGAAATAAAAACAGATTTCATAAATAACATGACGCATGAATTCAAGACACCAATCGCAACTATAAATTTAGCGTTGGATGCTATCAGAAATCCTAAAATCATAGATGACAAAGATAAGGTAATGCGTTATCTCTCTATGATCAAGGAAGAAAATAAACGTATGCATGCTCAAGTGGAAAATGTATTGAGAATATCGAAACTTGAAAAAAATGAGCTCAACATAAGTAAGGAAAGAGTAAGTATTAACGACTTAGTTGAAGATGCAATTTCCCATGTGGAATTAATTATTGAAGATAGAGGAGGGACTATCGATACTGATTTCAAAGCTGATAAAACTTCAGTTTTGGCCAATGAGACCCATTTTACCAATGTATTGGTAAATATTTTGGACAATGCCATAAAGTATTCTGTAGACGCTCCCATTATAAATGTTGAACTGGAGAATGTTGGAACCAACATACTCATCAAGATAAAAGACCAAGGTAGTGGTATGAGCAAAGCTGCCCAAAAAAGAGTCTTTGAAAAATTTTATAGGGAACATACAGGAAACATACATAATGTAAAAGGCCATGGTTTGGGATTGGCTTACGTTAAAAGAATCGTAGACGACCATCATGGTTACATATCAGTAGAAAGTGAAAAAGAAAAAGGAAGCACATTTACGATTAAGCTTCCATTAATATCATAATTACTATGGAAGAACAGCAGAAAAAAATATTACTAGTAGAAGATGATCCAAACTTTGGAACCGTTTTAAAAGATTACTTGATAATGAACGATTACGAGGTCGTTCACGCCAAGAATGGTATGGAAGGCTTCGAAAAGTTCAAGAAGGACGATTACGATCTATGCATATTGGACGTCATGATGCCCTATAAGGATGGTTTTACCTTGGCAAAGGAAATCAGGGAGAAAAATACAGACGTGCCCATTGTCTTCTTAACGGCCAAAGCAATGAAGGAAGATGTTTTGAAAGGTTACAAGGTTGGAGCAGACGACTATTTGAACAAACCCTTTGATAGTGAAGTGCTATTGATGAAGATAAAAGCCATCATGCAACGCAAGGCGACAGAAACTGTTGCAGATAGCAAGCAATTTGAATTCAAGATTGGTAATTTCGATTTGAACTCCAAGTTGCGTTTTCTCAAGTTCAAAGGAGGAGAACCTACTAAGTTGTCCCCTAAGGAAAACGAGTTGTTGCGTCTATTGGCGTTGCACGAAAACGATTTAATGCCTAGAGAGCTGGCATTGACTAAGATTTGGAGAGACGACAACTACTTTACATCGCGAAGCATGGATGTTTACATTGCCAAACTTCGCAAATACTTGAAGGTAGACGATAAAGTTGAAATATTGAACATACATGGTGAAGGATTTAGACTTGTGGTAAATCAAGAATAAGGTACTTTGTCAATAATGATTATAAGAAAATCCTAAGCAGCAATATGTCGTTTGGGATTTTTTTTGCGAAGAAAACAAGGTTTAAAAAAAATGAAAGGTTGTTTTTTAGCATAGATATACGTAGTGGTAAAATGTAATTGTTTGATTGTTAATGTCTTTTGTTGTGATTGGACTTTAAGAAATTAAAAATTCTTCATATATTTGAATTCCATTGAACATTAATAACCCTTATGAAAAAGTCACTGCTTACTATCATAATAGCCAGTTATGCTTTATTGAATGTTAATGCCCAAAACTATGGGGAATTCCAATTTGGCATTGGAGGAGGAGTAAATTTTTCTAGTGCAACTATCGATGATGATCGAGAAACAGGCTCAATAACCTCATTTAACGTAGCCTTCTCTACAGAATATTATGTCCACAATAGATTGGGCATAAAAGCAAAGATAATTTATGACAACAAAGGATGGGAAGGAGAAACAACAGATCCCAATTCCGTTCTTGAAACCATCAAGACGGATTATAGCTTAACTTACATTACTGTGCCAGTAATGGCAAATTTCCATTTTGGTTCAATACAAAGTAGAGCCCAGCCATTTTCAACAAGGCCTTGGTATTTGAGTTTGGGACCATATATAGGTTTCCTAACCAAGGCAGAAGAATCTGAATTGGGGACAGATTTTAAAGAAACACTTAAAGGAATTGATTATGGTGTGGCTTTTAATTTTGGTCTTCGCTTTGAAATTGCAGATTTCACCAAACTATATGTAGAATATGATGGACAATATGGCCTTGCTGACATTTCAGCGGATTCAAAGGCATCGGCAACCAATGACAATGTTTCTATAAAAAATGGGCTTAGAAGCAGTGTTAACTTAGGCTTGCTTTTTGCTTTTTATTAGGAATCTGGAATAACTCATTTGATTGTAAGCAAGCTTTTTATGCAATCTAGAACTTGGTCGGTTTTCAATATGAGTTAAAGCAATTTCTCAATAGCTATTTTTACATCACCAAAGTCATAATCATAATCAAACCAAATCGTGTTCTTGTTTCTCTTGAACCAAGTGAGTTGACGTTTTGCAAAACGACGTGAGTTTTTTTTCATTTCAGAGACTGCAAAGTCCAACGTCCATTCTCCATTTAAATAATTGAACAATTCTTTGTAACCTACCGTGTTCAAGGCATTCAAATGTTGCTTTGGCAGCAAGGATTTGGCTTCTTCCAATTGGCCTTGTTCCATCATGATGTCTACACGTCTATTGATGCGATTATAAATGATGGGTCTTTCTGCCGTTAGACCTACAGAGATCGTTTTAAAAGGTCTCTTGCCTTTTTCCTTGTTTAAAAAGGAAGAATAGGGTTTGCTGGAACCAATGCAAATTTCCAAGGCCCTGATAACTCGCTGAGGGTTGTCTATGGCTATGGTGTCATATGCGTTTGGGTCCAATGCTTTCAATTGGTGTTGCAAGGTTTCCAAGCCTTCGGTTTCCAATTTGTTGTTCAGTTGCACTCTAATGCTTCTATCTACCTCAGGGAAGTCGTCCAAGCCCTTCGTAACGGCATCTACATACAAACCAGAACCTCCAACCATAATTGCTGTGTCATGCACTTCAAAAAGCATTTTCAAGCATTGTATGGCGTCTTTTTCAAAAGCACCGACATTGTATTCCTCGTCTACGGATTTGTGATGTATGAAATGATGCTTGGCCATTGACAACTCTTCTGGAGTTGGAGCGGCTGTACCAATGTGCATTTCCTTGAAAAACTGTCTGGAATCGGCAGAAATGATTTCGGTATTGAAATGTTGCGCCAGTTTTATGCTCAAGCTCGTTTTACCAATGGCCGTGGGGCCAACAACTGAAATAAGTGTCTTATGTGAATCTAATTGATTGATTGGGTAATGTTTTTTGATTAATTGTTCCTTTTTTAGTTCTTTTATGGACGTAGCTTATGCCCACAATCGTAGCAAAATTCGGCTTTGTCCTTATGCCCACTTAAAGAACAACTTGGACAGGATTGCGTGTTGGTTTGTACCTTTTTATCAGAGGACCTAGTTATTTCAGAAGTAACGATTCCCGTTGGTACGGCAATGATGCCATATCCCAAAATCATTACCAAGGAAGCAATGAATTGACCAATTGGAGTTTGTGGCGCAATATCCCCATAACCGACCGTGGTAAGGGTTACGATGCACCAATAGACACTTTTGGGAATGTTTGTAAAACCGTTTTCTTCGCCTTCTACCAAGTACATGATGGTGCCTAGTATGATGGAAAGTATGATGACGGCGAATAAAAATACGGAAATCTTCACGCGGCTAGCTTTCAATGCTTTAACCAAGTTGTTGGAAGCTCCCAAATAACGAGCCAATTTGAGAATTCTAAAAACCCTTAGCAAGCGTAACGCTCGCAAGGCAACCAATGCATGCGTGCCTACAAATATGAGCGACAGGTATTTGGGAATGGTAGATAAAAGATCTACTATGCCATAGAAACTCGTAATGTATCTTAAAGGTTTCTTTACCGAAATTATTCTGGCTATGTACTCGAAACTGAACAGAATGGTGACTATCCACTCTCCAATGTTAAGCAAATCATGGTATTTGTTGTCTATGCTGTTTACGCTTTCCAACATCACGAGGAGGATACTTGCCAAAATGAAGATTAACAAAACGACATCAAACAGCTTTCCTCCTGGGGTATCTGCTTCATAGATTACTTCATGAAGCTTGGCTTTCCAATTCTTGTTTGATGTTTGTGTGTCCATAGGTTTCAAAAATACTAAAAGATAAGCTATTTCTTCTTAAGTACTATCAATGCATTTGTCTGAGTTTCTACGATAGTGGCAAAAAAAGATTTTAAATAGTTGTAATAGTTAGGTGGGTATATGGATTCATAAAGGTTGGTTTTGAAATGCAATGTAATGGTTTCATTTTCACATATAGTATTTAAAAGCAATGTTCCCGAATTGTCAGGTAGTTTTAAGGATATGTTTTTTGGTATTTCCATCACATCGTATTTACCATTTAAATTCACTTTCAATGTATAAAGATAAGATTCCTTGTATCCAAAATCTATTGGATATGTTCTTTCCTGAAGCTTGAAAGGGTTTTTCGTTAAGAATTTTAATACAAAGGGATTTAAATAGATATTATCACCTATGGTTTCAGTCTCTACGTTTACACTAAATGTTTCTTCAAATTTCGGACTTGTTTTCTCTTTGGTTGCTACATTATGATCATTGATGATCAGGTTGGGGTATTTGTCTCGATATTGTTTAATAAGAGAATCATTGTCATCATGATAGACCTTTTTAGTAGAAATGGCATGATATTCGGTCTTTCTGGATTCTATGGTTCCATTCAATGTTTCATTGTCATCAAAGTCCAATTCAACCTTAAATAATTTTTTGGACATTACATTGGCGTTGATAGGAAGCCATGAACTCCCTGCTTTGAAATCCAAGAGACGTCCATATTGATTTAGACATCTAAAAGGAATTTGTCCAAAATCCAAATAGTCGTCCACGGCATCCAATAGGTAGGTTTTCCCCTCAATGGTTGTTTGAACCAACAGATAGTTGAAATCTGAAATAACAGGATAGACCTTGGTAGCCAAACCGTTAGATCTAGTGGATGTCAAAACAGTTTTAGCATCTATGTCATTTTCTTTGAGTAGATTGAATAGCAGCAAGTTTATTTCCGAGGCACGTCCAGATTTGTTATTAATCAATTTTTTGAGGGAAACTTCTTTAAAAAGCTTGTATTTTCCATTCCAAGTATAGTGTTTTTGCACGTATTTGTATATGGTCTTGGCTTTTGTCAATGGGTTGGCCTCTTTTGTGAGAGAGGTAGGCAATAGGTTTTTGACCAAATTACCTTTGTTCAATTGACGACCTATGGCTTGTTCCGATTTCAAGTCTTTGTCGGTTGTCTTCCATGTTTTAGTATAGTTTTTTATGCTTCCATCAAAACCTTTGAAGACCTTAAGTTCATAATCTATTCTCGCCAAGTAGTTGTTGCGAGTTGTCATGAAACCTTCATCTATGAATGCAGGAATGTCCTTCATCACATAAATGGAATTGAAACAACCAACCTTGACTCCTAGACCATTGGTTAGACAATTCTTTTTCAATTTGGATTCATTGGTGTGCAATTTTTTTCCACCTACGAGTTTTATGTTATATTCATAGTTGCCCGGAATGCTGGCTCTATATTCGCTATGCAACGTCGGGATGTCGCTTTGAAATTCCCAACCTTTGTATTTGAACATGAAAGGAGATTCCAATGTATAGCTGTATGTGATTACCGAACCTACTTTGATGTTTGGTAATGCAAATTTCACACGTGTGTAATTGTCATCGTATCTTTCTCTAAAAATTCGGTTTTTCTCGAGATGGCTTTTGGAAATCTTGCCATCTACCAAGTTGTTGGTTGTTGCCGAAATATCAGATATCGTTTCTTTGCCGTCACCATTGTCGCTTTTGTAGAGGTCTATTGTGATGTTTGCTTTTTCAAAACCTTCCCGATCTAGGATTTTGATTTTGCGTTTAATCTCCGTTTTTAGTTTGAACGTGTTTTGATCCACGTAAGACTCTCCATATTCATAAATAACGAGAGCATGAGCAGTCGAGTCTTTTTCATAAATGTTGGTTTCCAGATCTTTTTTTGTGATGGTGTAACTTTCAGAACTAAAATTGGTTTGCCCAAAACCTATGAGCGTTAGTAAACATAGGAGTGAGGTAGTAAGTGATTTCATTAAATTTTCATAATTTTTAGTCGCTTGTTGCGCCTTAGATAACTTTGTATGATATGTTGGTTGTCTCTGTTGTTTTCCATTGGGGTTATTATGGACTCCAATACTTCGAGATTGTTTATCTGGTAATTCAAGTTATAGAATCCTAGGCCTTTGAATACACCATTTTCTATTAATATGGCACTGCGTTCGTCAACCTCACGGCCACGATCCACAATAACCATGTTTTGATTTTCGTAACTGTTTTTTGCAATCAGTCCTTGTACTCTAGCATTATAGGACTTAGGTTCTTCCAATTGTATGCAAGCTCCTTCGCACTCTTTTATGTCGTATTTGAAACAATTGGTTTTCGTTTTGTACAAACCTACCAATTTTTGACAAAGTTGAAATTCATCGACAGCCTTTAATAAAAAGGATTTGGCACTTTGCCTGTTGCTGAAAGTGGTAATGGCTTTTTTTCGACCATCCGCTTTGTCAATCTTTAAATTAACGTATCCTTCGTCATCTATGAAACTGTATAGTGCATGTGTGAATATTCGACGCCTCAAAGCACGATTGAGGGGAGGCCTATTGCGTTTTATCTCTTCGCTTTCCTTTAAAAGTGCGACCAATTCGCTGCCTGTTGCTTCGTAGGTAACGGCAGCCACTCGAGATTGTATTTTCTTCGACTTCGAATTCGTACCCGTAAAATGTTGATTTATGCGCTTTTTTATATTCTTGCTTTTACCGATGTAAATAATCTTTCCTTCCGTATCATGTATGTAGTATACACCAGTTACAGAGGGGGTATTGGCAATGATGTCTACGAGTTTCGGTTCTAATTGCAGTTTGGGGTCCTTGCGAATGGATTGTTGAATGATGTTTTTTTCTACATCTTTGGCCAACAATAATTTAAACAATTTGACGGTGGCCAAAGCATCTCCAGAAGCACGATGTCTATCTGTCACCGGTATGCCCAAAGAACGTACCAACTTACCCAAACTGTATGACGGCAAATCTGGAATCAAACCTTTTGACAATTCGACGGTGCATAGGGTTTCTCTGTCATAGTCAAATCCCAAACGATTGAACTCCGTTCTCAAGATACGATAGTCGAATTTGGCATTGTGCGCGACTAGGATGCTGTTCTCCGTGATTTCCACAATACGTTTTGCGACCTCATAGAATTTAGGCGCATTGCGCAACATTTGACTGTTTATTCCAGTCAGGTTGACGACAAAAGGTTGAATTTCTCTTTCCGGATTTACCAAACTTATGAATTGATCTACTATTTCGTGACCATCATATCTGTATATGGCGATTTCCGTTATTCCTTCCTCATTAAATTTTCCTCCCGTGGTTTCTATGTCTACTATAGTATAAATATGTACTTCGTTTAGTGGGTTATGGAATTGTCTTTATGCTTTTTTACGAAACCGGACACTAATGCGTATGGTTTCGTGAGCCAAATATACTACTTCCTACTCTAATCATCGTACTACCAGATGCAATTGCCAATTGGTAGTCTCCACTCATACCCATGGACACGGTATGCAATTGGCCACTCAATCCTTTTAAATGATCGAAAGTAGCTTTGAGTTTGTCGAATTCTCGTTTTATTTGATCTTCGTCATTTGTAAATGTAGCCATTCCCATGACACCAACGATGTTTACATTGTTGCATTCTGCATAGGCCTTGGATTGTAGGAGGGCAGAGGCTTCTTCAGGAGACATTCCGAACTTTGAATCTTCTGAAGCTATCTTTATTTGCAACAAGCAATCGATAACTCTATCGTGTTTCATTGCCTGTTTGTTTATTTCTTCCAACAACTTCAAGCTTTCCACGCCATGGATCATACTTACGAATGCAGCCATATATTTGACCTTGTTACGTTGTACATGACCTATCATATGCCATTTGACGTCTTTTGGCATTGCTTCGTGCTTCTCTGCCATTTCTTGAATCTTGTTTTCTCCAAAAATGCGTTGTCCCGCATCGTAGGCTTCCATCAGGGCGCTTATGGGTTTCGTTTTGGAAACGGCAACAAGTGTGACGTGTTCAGGTAATTGGGATTGTATGTTATTAAGGTTGTTTGCTATGTTCATTTGTATGTTTGTTCCAACGTGTTCTTAATTCCTGTTTTAAATTACAAACCTCTGAAATATCTCCATAATACCCTGTCCTGCCAATGCTTTCGTTTTTTAAAACATTGGTAATTGTTATGTAACAAGAATCATTGTCATCTAAAAAAGTTAAACCAACAGAAACATTATCATTAGCTCCTTTATCGATCTTTATTTCTAAATAAAAGGAACTTTTATCATCTTCTTTTTTGTCAATAGAGATAATGTTGGCTATAATTGGTTTGTCTAACAATAGTTTTCTATATTTTTTTGGGAATACATCTTTGTCTAATTCCAGATCATTTGTTTTTTTTGTTTTTGAAATTAGATATTTTCCATGCTTTATTGGTTCGAAACCCTGATTGTAATAGTTGATGAATCTTTGATAGTCATCATTTTCACCGTTAACAGTATGAATGAAATCAGATTCTTCAGATAGTAAGTAATTATTGTTTTTCCATTCAAGAATATCATATTGTGTTTTTATCTTATGACCATTTTTTAACTTAGTACAATTAAATCTAAATGTATCATTGGATTCTACATAGATGCATTTTTCATAATCCAATGGTTTTAATGAAATGGACTTGTCAAATTTGACATAATTGCCAGTTACTTTAAATTGACCTAACTCTGGATGATCTTGATAAGTATATTTAAATTTTTTGTTACTAAAGAGCATTAGTTTCATAAAATTATGATATCCATTGTAGGTATAAGTTGTTGTATCATTTTTTTTTTGATTTGATAGAGTACTGCTTCTTTCTTTACAGCTAAAAATGAATAATAATAAGGTTATGAGTAATGTGCCTTTCATTGCTTAAAATTCATAAATGGTGACCCCACTTCTCAACTTGGGTTGTATGTAAGTGCTCTTTGGGGGCATTTTCAATCCATCGTCTGCTATTTGTTTCAATACTTCAATGCTAGCAGGAACCATGCCGAAACCAACCTGAAAGGCTCCGCTGTCGATTTTGCTTATCAAGTTTATGATGTCTTTTTTTCCACTTAGGTAATCAATGCGCGAATCGTTTCTCAAATCGGAAATGCCAAGAATGGGGTTCAATATGGTCTTGTATAACAATTGAGCATCCAATTCATCCAAAGATGTCTCGAATTTGAAATTAGTCTTGCGTAGGTACAAAGAATAGAATTCGCCATCCAAATACATGCTGAAATGATGTTTCTTTGATGGTTTGTAGGGGATGATGCCTCTGTTTTCTATTCGAAACATCGCATCCAACTGAATCAAGAATTCTTCTTTTGTCAACCCATTCAAATCTTTGACCAAGCGATTGAATTCGTGAATGCGCAATTCGGACTCTGGAATGAGGTAACTCATGAAATAGTTGTAGTTTTCCGTTCCGTCATGATCCTTGTTTTGGGACTTTAGATCTTCACATAGCAATTGGGATGAAGACGATCTGTGATGTCCATCGGCAATGTAAAGGGTTTCCATTTTCTCAAAGGCTTCAGTAATGGCATCAATATGTTCTTTGCCATTTATCAACCACAAATAATGGGTGTCCCTAAAGGTTGTGGTAAATTCAAATTCGGCACGTTGTTGTTGTATTTCGTTTAGAATGTTTGAAATGATAGGATTATCTGGGTAGGTGAGTAGTACGGGTTCTGCATTGAATCCTACAGTCTTCAAATAATCCTTGAAGATGGATTCTCTACTGGCAATGGTGTCTTCATGCTTTTTTATGACATCTCTTTCATAATCTTCTACGCTGGCAGCTGCAACTATGCCATTGAAGACTTCCTTGTCCCTATTCACGATCTTGTAGATATAAAAGCTGGAAGTCTTGTCTTGAATGAAGACATCGTCTTCCTTAAATTCCAAGTACCTGTTCTTTACGAGTTGATATCTATCTTTTCCAGAAATTTCCTTGTCGTATTTGTATCCTGGATTTACGATATGCAAAAAGGAAAAGGGATTGTAGTCCAATCTGGCTTCACGCTCTGCTTGGGTATAGCTTTGATACGAACGCGATGCTACCAAGCTTACTTTGTCTCTTGTCGGTCTAACTGCTTTGAACGGAAGTATTTTTGCCATGATCTATCAATTGTTGGTCTTTTGTGTGCGATTGTCTTCGATGAATTGCGTTGGATCCAAATATCCTTTCGTGATTGGAGAATATCCGCCTCCAATGTCTAAAGATATGGAATCTCTTATTTCTAGATGAAGGTGTGCCAAATACTGTCCATTGCAATTTCCGATCGTAGCAATTTGTCTGCCTCGTTTTACATAGTCCCCTTCCGAAACCATGATCGTATCACAATGCGCATATAGCGATTTGTATAGCTTGTTTTTGTGTTGATGTACAATCTGTACGACATTTCCCCAGCCACCATTGTAGTCCTTTACCTCGGAGACATACCCATTGCCAATGCTATGGATGGGATCTCCCAAATCGGTATTTCCACCGCCAAGTCCATTCCAATCATCTCCTAAATGATCATTTTCTTTAAATTTTTGAGCATTGTAATATCCTTTTGCATTTGGTATTCCAACGGGGAAATCAAAACCGTCCGAAATGTAATCTGGGTGGCTTTTGAACAATTTGAAATAATCAATTGGCTTGGGAAGTGAATCTGTCACTTCATTCACTTTCACCCAAACCGTTTTTCCCTTGTTAGGAATTTGCGTTTCACCTTTGCAAGATGAAATGGAGATTAAAACAAAAAAAGAAAAAACAATTTTGAAGTGTAGCCTCATTTTATGCCATGTGTTTCAAACTATGCAAATTGACGTGCAACGGTTTCTGCCTTTCTACTTTCGCTATAGTCATAGAATCCTTCTCCAGACTTGATACCTAGTTTACCGGCATTTACCATGTTTACCAACAAAGGACAAGGTGCGTATTTCGGATTCTTGAACCCGTCGTACATGACATTTAAAATTGATAGGCATACATCCAATCCTATAAAGTCTACCAATTGCAATGGCCCCATTGGATGCGCCATTCCCAATTTCATGACAGTGTCTATTTCACCAACGCCAGCTACTCCATTGTACAATGTTTCGATGGCTTCATTTAGCATGGGCATTAAAATTCTATTGGCAACGAAACCTGGGTAATCGTTTACCTCGGTTGGAACTTTGCCCAAAGTCTTGCTCAATTCCATTATGGTATTGGTAACGTCATCACTCGTATTGTAGCCACGAATGATTTCTACCAATTTCATAATGGGTACCGGGTTCATGAAGTGCATGCCAATTACCTTCGATGGACGTGATGTCACCGCAGCAATTTGCGTAATGGATATGGAAGATGTATTGGTAGCCAAAATGGTGTCTTCAGGACAGGCTTCGTCCAATTGTTTGAATATCTTGAGTTTTAAATCCAAATTTTCGGTAGCAGCTTCAACAACCAAGCCAGCATACTCGACCCCTTCATTCATATTGGTGAAAGTAGTAATGTTTCCAAGCGTATTGACTTTGTCTGCTTCAGATATTTTCTCTTTGGCCACCATCCTATCCAAATTTTTGGTGATGGTTGCCAAACCTCTTTTCAAGGAATCTTCGCTAATGTCTATGAGTTGCACTTTGAATCCAGATTGCGCAAAAGTATGAGCAATGCCATTTCCCATTGTTCCTGCTCCAATTACTGCTATGTTTTTCATAAAAAATATTGTTTTTTCACTCTCCCTAAGGTGAGAATCTTGGTTAAATTATTATTGTTTTTATATCAAGGCTTTATGTCGATGGAGTTCTAGGAGGCAATACTTCTAAAACTGATTGATTATCATCGTGGCTACACGTAAAGCTTCTGTACCATCATGTAGGGTTACGATTGGTGTCGTGTTGTTTTTGATGGCATCAGCAAAAGTTTCCAGCTCGTCCAATATGGCATTGTTGGCAGATATTTCCGGGTTGTCGAAATAGATCTGCTTCTTTACGCCTTCGGCATTTTGAAGTATCATGTCGAAGTCTCCAGGGTTCTTTGGAGCATCTTTCATTTTTACGACTTCACATTTCTTTTCCAAGAAGTCCACCGAAATGTAAGCGTCTCGCTGGAAAAAACGTGTTTTACGCATGTTCTTCAATGAAATTCTACTTGCGGTCAAGTTGGCGACACAACCATTTACAAATTCAATTCTGGCATTTGCGATGTCGGGCGTGTCACTTATAACAGAGACACCACTTGCAGATATGTGCTTAACTTGGGATTTTACTACGCTAAGTATCACATCAATGTCATGAATCATCAAATCCAATACCACTGGTACATCGGTTCCACGAGGATTGAACTCTGCCAAACGGTGAGCCTCTATGAACATTGGAGAATCCAATTGCTCTTTAACAGCGATGAATGCAGGGTTGAAACGTTCTACATGGCCTACTTGGCCTTTTACACCGTGTTCTGCTACCAAGGCTCTCAATGTTTCAGCCTCTTCAACGGTATTGGTAATGGGTTTTTCTATAAAGATGTGTTTTCCTTTTGCTATGGCTTGTTTTGCACAATCATAATGGGAAAGGGTAGGAGTTACTATGTCTACAACATCTACGGCTTCTATTAGTGCTTCTATGGTGTTAAAGTATTTGTAACCAAACTCGGCTTCGACTTTTTTGGCATTGGCTTCGTCTGCATCATAAAACCCTACAAGGTTGAATTTTTCAGATTGATTTAGAAGTCTCAAATGAATTTTTCCAAGGTGTCCAGCACCTAATACTCCAGCGTTTAGCATTCTGTTTACGTTTTCAACAAAACTAAGTATTTTTCGGTACTTATTTGTGCGAATATGCTAATAAAATGGAGTTTAGATAATGATATTGCGATTTCTAAAGAAATAAGTTTTTGGCTATGAAATCTTTCATTAATTTTAACCCTTTAAACTCTCTAACTTTTGAACGATACTTTTAAACATAAGGGCATGCGATTACAATTGGTTTCTACATTGAAATCCAAAGGAATAACCAATGAAAACGTACTGAAGGCGATTGCCAAGATACCAAGGCACTTGTTCATGGATTCCGGCTTTTTGGATCATGCCTACCAAGACAAGGCATTTCCCATTGCTGCAGACCAAACTATTTCCCAACCCTACACCGTTGCTTTTCAAAGTGAATTGTTACAGGTGAAAAGAGGCGACAAGGTTTTGGAAATAGGTACAGGAAGTGGGTATCAGACAGCGGTATTGTGTGAATTGGGAGCAAAGGTATTTAGTATCGAAAGGCAACAAGAACTATTTAAGAAAACGAGCAAGTTTTTACCCAAATTGGGATATAGAGCAAAAAAACTCGTTTTTGGAGATGGGTACAAAGGTATGGTCGAAGAGGCTCCCTTTGCAAGCATCATCGTAACTGCAGGAGCACCTTTTGTACCTAAACCTTTATTGGCACAATTGGAAATTGGAGGTCGTTTGGTTATTCCTGTTGGTGACAACGTACAAACTATGACACTTTTTGTTAGAAAGGGATCAAAGGAATTTGAGAAGACCGAGCTTGGTGAATTCCGATTTGTACCATTGCTGGAGGATAAGAATTAGAAGCAGAGACTATTCTAATAACATCATTGGGATTTCAAAGTGTCTTCTACTGAATATAAAAATGAATCGTCAAACAAGATGCCTATGAGAAAATCATTTAATCCTGCACCCAAGTCTTGTGCTTCGATAGGTGTCAAGTTATTTAAAAACAAGGCAAGTTCGATTGTATTTCCTTTTTTATCGGTTGCATAGAAGGCTTTTGTGAGTACAAAGGCGGTAGAACCTCCCTTTGTACCTGTATGCTTTAGATTTGCTTGGTTTCCGGGACTCTGCATCATTCCTTCCATCGTTTCATCCAGAAGCGATTGGACATCTGTATTGAAATAGGTTTTGGAATTCAATTTTTGCATCAAATTCGCATATTCCAAAGTTGTGGAGGCCGGCAAGTTATCCGACCATATTTTTTGAATGGGCATACTCAAATCTCCATAGTCGGTTTTGTATGATGGATCGGATAGTAGTTTCTCATGTACAGTTTCCGTTACAGAGACATAAGCTTCCTGTGGAATGTTTTTCAATGCTTTTTGCAAGGCCTTGCCTGTCAATTTTGGAAATTCTTCCTTCCCAACGAACACGGAAGATACGAGATAATATATTTTTGAATGCTCTTTGATGCCCAAAGAAACCATACGCTTGTTTATGTTGTCCAACCCCAATTTGTGCTGCAACCATTCCGTATTGGCATTGGAGCTAAATAGGATCATGCCTTTCGCTATGTTTCGAATGCTTATCTTGTTGTTTGTGATGTCTTTTTTTGCGTAGGTCAACCAAGCTGGGTGTGCTCCTCCATCTGTATTTTTCACATAGTACATGTCCAACTCGGACAAAGGGACAAGTGCATCTGGGTTTAATGTCCCGTTTGTTGCTTGTTCTGCATATTCGATTGCAATTATCGTCTTTACCGTGCTTGCAAGAGGCTGTAATCTGTTGGAATTGCAATTGGCAACGGTCTTTCCATTCTTTATTAAGGTAATTGCTGCCTTGTCAGGATTTTCTTTTATGAAGCTTAGGACTTTTTGCTTGTCATAAGATTCTTTTTTTCTATTGAAGGTACCAAAGGTGACTATTATCCCGAAAAGGATACTACCGATAATTAAAGCTGTTTTCAACATGACTCGTATTTTAATTGATAAGTATCAAAATACGGGTCATTGTTACAGTTTTTCATCATATACTAGTGTTAAATTGGGCATTAAAAGCTAAACCCGAACATAACTGCATCATTTAGGAATCCACTTTGATAGGAACGTACATAATCCACACGAAGGAAACGCAACTTTCCAAAACCTAAGTTGTCTATGCCTATGGAGAATTCACTATAGGGTTTGTTGTCTTGCGTTATTGCTGCATTGGCGCCTAAGATAAGATTGAAGTTTAGTTTGCTCAACAACGGTATTCTATTTAAGATGTAGCCATTGAAGTTATGTTCTGCGTGAAATTCGCCATAGGATTCATTGGTGCTCAACGCATAATACGGCAAGTTCTTGAAAGCATTCAAATGCGAGCCGTTTAGTTTGACATTGGTTTGGTTGCCATTGAAGTGATGATAATCTATGAAGGCAATGTCTTCTGCTCCAGCGAATGTTCCCCCACTTAAGTTGTATCTAAAGATGCCTTTGTTTCCCAATGTCAAACGTTGCCTCAATCTGACTTTGAATTGATCGAAATTGTAATTGTCGTTCGTTGAACCAAACCCCTTCTCATATCCCAAACTCAATGTAGGGTATTTGTTGCTAGGCATATTGTACTTTCCGTCTGGATAGCTCAAATAGTCTTGTGCAAAGTTAATGGTTGTATTTACATTCAACTTCACAATGTTGTGCGTATCAAATGGGGCAATGTCATAAGCAATTTCATTTATTGGGTTGTTGCTGGTGTATCTGTCTCCATCTTCGTTTATCAATGTGTAATCCGTATTGTTGAACAGTGCTTTTCTTCTTTCGTAACTTACTCCGGAGTTTAGCCTCAACCCATTGAATAGTTCCTGGGAGAAACCAATTTGAGCATAACTCTTGTCGTACAACTTCATATAGTTGTCTTCAAAAAACAAGGTACTCACTGCATTTTCCAAACGGGATATGGGTTGTGAGGCATTGAACTGTTGTGTTTTTATACCTCCAGAAAATGTTAGCAATCGTCTGTTCTTGTTGTTGAATTTGTATCTGATGCTTGCAGTTCCTCGCAAACGATCATCTGCTTCTCCATAATTCAAGGTCGTATTGATGCTAAGGTAGCGCTTGTAATCGTCATATTGTTTCGTAAAATCTAGACCGAGGTTGCCATTCCAACCTTGTACTGTATTAAAGCTGATTTGAGAGATGGGAGAACTGATGCTGAATCGATAGTCTTTGTGGGAATTTTGATAGCTATAACCACCTACGATGTCCCAAATCTTGAATTTGTTGTTCTTTCTATCTATTGAGTCCAAGTATGGTTTGGATTCTTTTACTATTTGAATGCTATCTTTTCTTATGTAATCCGTTGCTTCTGCATCTGTTAATGGAACTGGGCGTTTTGTATGCCAGTATGTGGAATCCTTTTTGTTGGAATTGTCTTCAAAGGAGAGAATTTCTCTAGTAAAGGTCTTTTTGGAAAATTCTGGAGCGAAATCGTAGTCACTGTATACCGAAGTGAAACGACCATCTCCCTTTATGCCCAATATGCCGAATTTGAAATCGAAGGTTTGAGAAATCAATGCCCAAATGGCATCTTTTTCGGAATAAGAAAAGGTTTGTTTCAGTGTAAACAAATCAACGGGTGTCGTTTGTACTTGATCACCTCTAATGGTAACATCTACGGCATATAGATTCCATTGGTCTTCTACTATGTAGATGTATCCGGAAAAGGCTTTGTCGTTTTCTCTTTTGGGAATGATCTTGATTTTGTTGATGAGGTTTCCCCTATCGTCATAAAATACGCCTTCCAATTTATAGCGGTAATAGTTGAAGGCCATATCCGAGATTGGTGAAACCACTTGTGCACCCAATTCGAATGTGTTTTTGTAAAAATTGAAGTTGACGTCGCTGGCATTGTTAAAACTAAAGCCATTGTCATTGCCACTTACCTTGGAAGCTATGATTTTTTCCTTTAATGGCTTTGGGTTTTGATATTCTAGCTTTGAAATGGTTTCAGACAAATATATGATGCCGCTTCGGGTGGAGTCCAATCCCCCTCCCAAATCACCAACTTCTTGTCCTAGTATCTTTTCTGGGGCATTCTTGATTTGAATCACACCACGAGAATAGAAGTCGGCCTTGTATTCACTTAATTTTTCAAGAACGTTCTTTCTATTGGCAATGGCATTTCTAATGATTTGATTTGCCGGATTTTCCTCGGAATTGATGACTACTTCATTCAATGAGATGTCTTCTTCTTCCAATGTTGCATTCAATGTAAATGGGAAACTGACAATCGTAACCTTCTTCTTTATCGTTTTGTACCCCAAATATTGAAAAACTACGGTGTAATCTCCTGCTTCGACAACATTGAGCTCGTACATTCCATCACTGTTTGTGGTCGTGCCGATATAGGTGTTGTCTATAAAGATGTTAACGACGGGAAGCACTTCATTTTTGGATGAGGTTACCGTTCCTGTTATTTGCGAAAAAGAAAAGCTGCAAAAAAGCAATGCAGCAACAAGGGATAATGTTTTTGTCATGAGTTGGGTTTTGTTTCTATAGGCATAGACGCTCTTTTATTAAAAAAGGTTGCCTAGCCAATGCCAAACTTAGAAATAAAGGCGTAGTAAATTTGTTATAACAATCTTAAAGTTTGAGAACGATGTTAGAAATTCTTCTTTATTCGATCCAAATCCCTCTTGTTGTCTCGATCTTTCATAGTCTCTCTCTTATCATACAATTTTTTACCTTTTGCCAAGGCAATGTCCAATTTTGCAAATCCTTTCTCATTGATGAACAGGCGCAAGGGAATAATGGTAAGTCCTTTGTTTTGAACTTCTTTTAGAAGTTTTTTCAATTCCTTCCTATTGAGTAGTAGTTTACGTTCCGCCTTTGGAGCGTGGTTGTAATAATTTCCATAGACATACTCTTGTATGGTCATGTTGATAACAAACAGCTCGCCTTGTTCATTGAATTCACAGAATGCTTCGGCAATGGAGGCTTGACTTGAACGAATGGACTTGATTTCAGTTCCAGAAAGTACGATTCCAGCAGTATATTTATCCAATATTTCATATTGAAAACGTGCCTTCTTGTTTTGTATGTTTATGTTTTTTTGCATTTGTGACAAAACTAAACCATTTATGGTTGTTTTGAAAATAATATTATAGTTCCTTCTGCATTATGAACATCCCTCTCAAGGATTCGTGAAGCAATTCGAAGTTCAAGCTTGTTTTTCCACGAATTTCAAATCCTTCTTTTTTGTAAAAGCGAAGTGCTTGTTCTTGAGTATCCATTGCTTTCAACCAAAGGCTATGGTTTTCGTGTAGCAAGGCGCGTTCCGTTACCCATTGTAGCAATTGTTTTGCTACTCCTTTGCCCTGTGCTTGTCTTCCCAAATAAATTCTATTGACGTATGTTGCCTTTTGATTCGTGCCATCAATGGAAGCCTGGTTGTACTGAGCCCTGACGATGCCTATGGTTTCTTCATTGTAAACGACAAAATGGTAATCTGCATCTTTTTCAGATAATTCTTCTTGCAGTGGATCTTTGCTGTAAAATAGATTTAAATAGAAACTACAATCTCCATTTACCCACAAATGATTGTATGCTGGAGGGTAGATGGATTCCATCAAGGCAAATAGCTTTTTTTGATCGTTAATGGTGATGGGTTGCAGTCTTATGGTGTCAGAGAGTGTTATTTGCATTGGTTATTCGACAATGGTTACTTTATGGGAAATGTTTTCATTTACGATGGTAACTATGAAAAGCTTGTTGTTTATGGTTTCGTCCATTTCTTGGTATTTGTCTTCTCCCAATATCTTGTTGACAAAATAAGGCGTGCTGTTGCTGTGTCCAACAATCAAGACCGTCTTTCCTTTTGTGTCTTCAAGAAACAATTTGTAATTTAGAGTAGTTGGGCTGTACAAGGTAATGTCCAAATTGTTTTGTTTGGCTGTTGGGAGAGCTGTCTTTTTGGTTCTGATGTAGTCTGTGGAATAGATGGCGTCAAACTTGATGTCTTTGAAGTATTTTGCCCATTTCTGCGCTCTTTCTTTTCCTTTTTTTATAAGTTTTGGGTTTGTGTTCGTCTTATTGCTCTTGTCTTTTTCTGCATGGCGAATAAAATAATAAGTTGTAGTTTCTCCTTCATTTCCTGTTTGTCCATATGAATTTATAGAAAGAATGAAAGAAAACAATAAGGTCAATAAAAAAAGCTTTTTCATTTTTTTGAATTTATTAAAAGATTAATAGTCCGTTTTTTCTTTGGAATCCTGACCAGTAACAATCTCTATTCCTGAAGATGTCCCTATCCGGTGAACTCCCAAGTCAATGTATTCGAGTGCCATTTTTGTGTTTTTAATGCCTCCGGAAGCTTTTACTTTCACATGGCTATGCTTAGTAGCTGCTAACATTAGTTTTACGGCTTCTTTGGTAGCTCCGCCTGTTCCAAAACCAGTTGAGGTCTTAATGAAATCTGCACCGCCTACCATAGCCAATTCGCTTGCCTTTATGATTTCTTCGTCATCCAGATAGCATATTTCCAAAATTACCTTTAAAACATTGTTGGGCAATACTTGCTTTACGGCTTTAACATCTTTGCATACGGCGTCGAAACCCTTGCTTTTCAAGAGTCCTATGTTCATTACCATGTCTATTTCGTCTGCACCATCGCCAATGGCTTGTCTTGCTTCCTCAATTTTAGCTTTTGTACTCGCCGCTCCTAAAGGAAATCCGACGACGGAACATACCTTGACATTGCTTTGCTGTAACTGGGCTTTTGCCAAAGAGACATTGGAAGAGTTTACGCAAACCGAAAAGAAATGGTGTGCTCTTGCCTCTTCACAAAGAGCTATAATATCGGTTCGTGTCGCTGTAGACTTTAACAAGGTATGATCTATATGGTCATTGAGCGTCATTTGCATTTATCTAACAATAGTTACAGTGACATGAAGATATTAAAATCACAGTTGCCAAAAAAAATTATAGACTTACCTTTTTTGACTTTATCTGAAGCAATCGTTCTTCGAAAGTGGAGGCTTCTATGGGATTCAATATGCTATCAAAGAGCTTTGTCAGATATTCAGGATGGTTTGCCCTTTTTTGCTGTAATAGGTCGTAATGTGTAAAACCACACCATATTACAGCCTTTAACTGTGTCTTGTCTTCGTTGTACATTTTCATTTCCACGTACAATTCACTGTCGGTTTTACGGAATAGCTGAGATGTTATCACTACGGTTTCCATTAAAAAGGCAGGTTTCAGGTATGCTATTTGGTTGCTGCTGGACACCCAGCTCTTACCTGTTTCCTTGGCTATCTTGAACATGTCCAAGCCATAGTATTCCAATATTGTGTCCTCTCTATGGTTTATGAAGTAGTTTATGTAGCTACCGTTGTTCAAATGGTTGAAAGGGTCGCAATCTTGAAATCTAACCTTAGTTTTGCTTTCTACTGTTTTTGACAATGTTTTCATTTTCATTTTCTATTAATATATACCGATTGGTATATTGTTGGTTAAAAAAATATTATACTTTGATTTCGCTATGAATCATTTGATCTATTTGATCCATTGTATCCTTCAAATAAAACTCGTCATCCATGGTATAGGTCATGAAGACAGCTCCTTGGATCATCGAATCTATTCTTTTTGCATATTGCATGGCATTTATTTCAGAGGAAATTTCACCTATTTCAATGCCGTCTTCTATGATGGTTGCCACCTGATCCTGGATGCGTTCAATGACTTCACGCACTTTGTCCAGCAACTTGGTATTTTGGTTGTTGGCATCTACACCAATGTTAAGTACTGGACAGCCTCCCAATTGTTTGCTATAGTCATAATAGTTTCTGTAGAAGTCCGAAATCAAGAAAAGCTTTTGAATGGGAGAATTGCTAATTTCTAGATGCTTGGCTATGCGTTTCATCATATTTTTCACTGTAAACTTAAATGAAGCTATGGCCAATTCCTCTTTGTTTTTAAAGTTGCCATAGATGGCTCCTTTCGTCAAGTTCGTAGCATTGGTGATGTCACTCATACTAGTTGCTGCATATCCATTTTGGTTGAAAATGGGAGCAACGATCTCCAAAATATACTGAGTAGTTAATTCTGCTTTTGTCAACATAAAGGCAAATTTAATAAAAATTATATACTAATTGGTATATTTTGTGGATTTCCTAGTTGGAAATTTTGAATATATAGGCTATGACGACTCTGAAATTAATTAGGTAATGACTCATTGTAATAAAGGATGGCCATAATCTACGATAGTAGAATAGATGAGAGGGAAGCTTTTGATTTGAGTTTATTGCTGAAAATCTCGACTTTTCCGATTGATTTAAATGTTTGGAAGTAGTTATTCCGTCCACAGGTATCCCATAGAATAGGTTTTTGCCTTTCCGCTTAAAATGACTCTATCTTCTTTGTCTTGGCATTTCAATTTCCCAACCCTATCGGAAATTTGCATTGCATTCAGTTCTTTTTTTTCAAGCCGTGATGACCAAAATGGAGTTAGCGAACAATGTGCCGAACCTGTTACAGGGTCTTCCAAGATCGATGCTTGTGGAGTGAAAAATCTCGACACGAAATCACAATTTTCTCCTTTGGCGGTGACAATGACTCCTCCTGGGTCGAGATTTATTTGATCGAATGTTTGTCTGTCGACTTTTATGTTTTCAATGTCTTGTTCTGTTTCGTAGACCAATACATAATCTCTTGATTTGTATACCTCCTTGGGTTGGATGTTCAATGACTTTTCAATTATTTCCGGTAGTTTTGAGACGATTGGCATTCGAGAAGGAAAGTCTAGATGGTAGAGGTCTTTTTCTACAACAACAGTTAGATTCCCGCTCAGCGTCTCAAATGTTATCCTGTCCTTTGGATAGTTTAGTATGGTTTTAAGACAATGGGCAGTTGCAAGAGTAGCATGTCCGCATAAATCCATTTCTATTTCTGGGGTAAACCATCGTAAGTGTATCTTATCTCCCTTATCTACAAAAAAAGCAGTTTCTGCAACTGCATTCTCCTTGGTGATGTCAAATAATGTGTCATCTGGCAACCAATCCTTCAAAGGTACGACGCAGGCAGGGTTGCCTCCAAAAATTTTATCGGTAAAGGCATCTATTTGATATAGTTCAAGTTTCATTTGCGAGGTGGTTTTAGGTAATTAATGACTGTTTTTTCCATTAAAATAGACCAATCACTTTTAAAAGTAAAGAAATTGGTGCTATAATCAATCCAATGTAAAATATGTATTTTCCATGCTTTCTATCATTTTTAGAATACGAATAGACCTTTTGCCCATTCGGTAAGGTCTTCTTGGACGTCCAGAGAAAGTAACCAATGATCAATCCTAAAAAACCACCTAAAAATGAAAAGACATATCCCCCGACTATCCAAGGCCTTTGTTTTTCTTCTGGTTTAGCCAAATCTTTCAACCGTTCATTTTTTAGCGAATTCAAAAGCTCCTTGTCAATAGATTTTCCTCTTTGCTTCAGTAATTTTTGTGCTAAGGTGTAATCGAATGCACTCCATTCGTCAGACTTCAATAAAATCTCATAGATTCCTCGTCTGAAAACTCAAATAAATAATAGTCCTTGTCAATTTGATCGATCAACTCCTCAGCATTTCTCTCAATGATTTCTTATAGTTAATTTTCAGGGATATTGAATATAAAGGTAAGTTTCAACTTTCTTCATTTTTGAGTGATGCAAAATTCATTCTCATTTGCTTCAAAGATAGATGTTCTTTTAAAATAGTAGACTACGATTTGGGTGTGTAGTCTTTAGTTTTTATGTTAAAACTAAAGAGGTCAACCTTCTCACTTTCTCCAAAAGTCGATTTGTAAAATCTAACGGCATCTTCATCTTTGGAATGTGCTTCGACAAAAATGGTCTCTATTTCATTTTTCATAGCATATTCTTTTAAAAATCCGATTAAATTTTTTCCTATTCCTTGATTTTGAAACTGGGGTTTTACTGCAATGTCATAGATGTATAACTCGCTTTTGTCACTATGGTACTTTTTCAGTTCATAGGCAGTTAATCCTCCAACAACGGTATCATCCTTTATGGATGCCAGCGCATGAAAATCAGGCTTGTTCAGTAGTTCTTTGAGTTGTTGTTCTGACGCCAGGGTATGAGGCTCATCAAAAACCTCATTGAACAATTCCACAAGCTCCATCAATTGATTTAGGTTGTTTTCCGTTAGCCTTGATATTTTGATTTTGCCCATCTTTCCTTTAATTTCGATTAGTGACTAATACTCATTGAAAGTATGCATAAGTTTTTAAACAGAACTCGATTGTCAATAGATCAAGTAGGATTAGCTTAGTTTTATTCATTCATTTTTAACAGTCCACTTTTAAAGTAGATTTTCATATTGTTTCTCGTCCTTTTTCTTTTCGGCTCTTCTCCTTCAACATATATATTAGATACCGAGTAAAATTCATTGCTTTTAAATTCCACAAAGCCATAAATAATTTGGTTTTTTGTCGAATCTGGAATCTCTGATAAAATAATTTTAGTATCAGTACAAGGAACTTCCAGTCTCATAATCAAACTATCCTTTTCTTTATAAGCATAAGTCGGAAAATCGTCCGCACTCAACATATGGAATAGTTCTGCTTTATTATCGGTAATCTCAATATAAAATCCAGTCCCGCCAAAAAGCCCGTAAGCACCATTAATTCCAAGAGTATCCTTATTCCATAGGTAGAAAGACTTGAAAGGAAGTTTTCTTGAAAAATCCATACTTGAAACTACCAAACGGTCATTTTCATAATTTTCAATGGATAAGCTATTGGAGTAAACCTGCATAAAATCTGAAAATTGTTCAAATTTAGATTGGTCAGCTAAATGTTTTTCAACTTCATCTTTGATATTCGAGTCGATGGTAAGCCCTTTGATGTTGCTTCTCTTTTGCTCATTTGAACAGGATATTAATAAAAGAGTGAAAATTAGTGTTGTGTACTTCATTTTTTAGTTTTCTGTTATCGATCTTGTTCGTTAAGATGTCTGGTTTTTAGAAGTTAAAGATTAGATTTGTACTAAATTATAGACTTGAGCAACTGTTACCATTGTTGTGGATAGTTTTTATTTCGCTTTATTCAGCTCAATTTCATTCGAGCTATTCGAAAACCCTATTAATCGGTTTCTATAAAAGTACATTGTCTCTTGCATACTCGTCAACTTTAAACTGTCTCCTACTTTTTATACGTTCCGATTGTTATTAAGGAATCTTTCGATTCCGAAATGATTTCGCCAATTCCAAAATGGTCAGGGTTTCTATCAATATCCAATACAAAGTTCCTATCCTTAATTTTAAAACTATATTCAGAAGTTAAGTATGGATGATTCTCAATCCAAGAATTACAAAAAAATGAAAATATCCAATAAAAGACTATTGTATTAACAAAGAATAAAATCGAAAATCTTTTTTTAATGAAAAAAAACAATAGTTCCAATCAGAATATTCACGCCAAATATTTCAAGTCTGTGAGATTCAACTACAACAGACATAAAAGGGTCAGGTTTAATATTACTAACCCAATATTTGATAATTAAAATATCAATTAGCAAAATCAGAACTCCAATTCCGACTAAAAACTTTGCTTCTGATTTCGTCATTTTCAAATTACCAGCAATTATTATATAAGTACAAGTAAACTTATGCATATTTTCTTTATGCAATATAGTTCTTTTTAAGAGGTAATCGGACTACTTAAAATTGAATTATTTCTTGTTTCTGCTATCTGGATTCAATTGCATTGCCTTAAGAAATAGAGATGCGTTAACCGTTAAAACGACTAAGGTCATGATGAAGATGTCTGTAAAGTGTGTGATGTCCTTTCTAATAACGAGTGCGAAACGCCTTATGGGATTCTAGAGATTGCAGCCATAAATGAAAAAGCAACGCTCGATTCTATGAATATCGATTTGCGTTGCTTTTCCTAAACTAACTAACTATCACTATGAAAACGTACTATTTTCGCATTTATTCTAAGTTAACAGAACTTTATGATTCTTAGAATTCTTCGACTATCAAATCGCCTTGATTTCTGAATACTAGTTTGTCGTCGAAAGCATCCAATAGGATGATGCTGTCCGTGGTAACTTTTCCTGCAAGGATTTCCTTGCTCAACTCATTTAGCACTTCTTTTTGAATAACTCGCTTCACTGGTCTAGCACCATATTCCGGATGGTATCCCTTTTCTGCCAAGTGCTTTATGGCCTCAGGCGTTGCATCGAATGTAATTCCTTGTTTGGCAATCATCTTGGTGATGCTTTTTAGTTGCAAGCCTACTATGTTTGTAATGTTCTCCTTGGTCAAAGGAGTGAACATGATGGTGTCGTCTATCCTATTCAAGAATTCTGGTCTAACGGATTGCTTCAACAAGCCTAGTACATCTACTTTTGCAGCTTCCATTGCCGAATCCATGTCTTTCAAGGTGTCAAAGCGCTCTTGTATTATCTGGCTTCCCATATTGGAAGTCATGATGATGATCGTGTTTTTGAAATCGGCGGCCCTGCCTTTGTTGTCCGTTAGGTGACCTTCATCCAAAACTTGCAATAAGATGTTGAAGGTGTCTGGATGTGCCTTTTCAATCTCATCTAGAAGCACTACGGAATAAGGTTTGCGCCTTACGGCTTCCGTTAATTGTCCTCCTTCGTCATAACCAACATATCCTGGAGGTGCTCCAACCAATCTACTAACCGAGTGGCTTTCTTGGTATTCGCTCATATCTATCCTTGTTATGGCACTTTCATCGTCAAACAAGTATTCGGCAAGGGCTTTTGCCAGTTCTGTTTTCCCTACACCAGTGGTACCAAGGAATAAAAAGGTTCCTATTGGTTTTTGAGGGTTTTGCAATCCTGCTCTTGAACGCCTTACGGCATCACTTATGGCAATGATGGCTTCTTCTTGTCCTACGACACGCTTATGTAACTCGTCTTCGAGATTCAAAAGCTTTTCGCGTTCACTTTGTAGCATCTTTGTTACTGGAATGCCTGTCCATTTTGCGACTACCTCCGCAATGTCGTCGTAAGTGACCTCTTCTTTGATCAAAGAAGATTCAGATCGTTCTAGCAATTGTTTTTGGTAACCCTCCAGTTTCTCTTGTGCTTCTTTTATCTTTCCATAGCGCAATTCGGCCACCTTTCCATAATCACCTTCACGCTCTGCTCGTTCTGCTTCCAGCTTGAAATTTTCTATGTCTTGTTTCGTGTTCTGTATGTTGTCCACAACTTCTTTTTCACTCTTCCATTTCGCATTGATGGCGTTGCGCTCCTCTTTTAAGTTGGCGAGGTCGGAGCGTAGGTTTTTTAGCTTGTTTTCGTCTTTTTCACGCTTTATGGCTTCAATTTCTATTTCCAACTGCATGATCTTTCTGTCCAAGACATCCAGTTCTTCTGGTTTGGAGTTGATTTCCATACGCAGTTTGGATGCAGCTTCATCCATTAGGTCGATGGCCTTGTCTGGTAAGAAACGATTGGTGATGTATCTGGTGGACAACTCCACGGCTCCAATTATGGCCTCGTCCTTTATGCGTACCTTATGGTGCGTTTCATATTTCTCTTTGATACCCCTAAGTATGGAAATGGCACTTTCCGTATCTGGCTCGTCTACCATGACCTTTTGAAAGCGACGTTCCAAGGCTTTGTCCTTTTCGAAGTACTTTTGGTACTCGTCCAAAGTGGTGGCTCCAATTGCTCTCAATTCGCCACGCGCCAATGCAGGTTTCAATATGTTTGCCGCATCCATTGCGCCTTGTCCACCTCCAGCGCCAACCAGTGTATGGATTTCGTCTATGAACAATACGATGTCCCCATCGCTTGTGGTCACTTCTTTTATCACAGCCTTCAAGCGCTCTTCAAATTCACCTTTGAATTTTGCGCCGGCAATCAATGCACCCATGTCCAATGCATATATTTGCTTGTCCTTTAAGTTTTCCGGGATGTCTCCGTCAATGATCCTATGTGCCAAACCTTCAGCAATTGCCGTTTTTCCTGTTCCGGGTTCTCCCACCAATATGGGATTGTTCTTTGTACGTCGTGACAAAATTTGAAGTATTCTACGTATTTCCTCATCACGACCAATGACAGGATCCAATTTGCCGTCTTTAGCCAATTGGTTCAGGTTTTTCGCATACTTGCTCAGAGCGTTATATGTCTCTTCTTGGCTTTGTGAAGTTACGCGGTCTCCTTTTCTCAATTCCTCTATGGCGGAGTTCAAGCTTTTTTCGGTTACGCCTTGATCTTTCAATACCTGAGCTATTTTACTATTGGATTTGAAGATGGCCAAGATCAAATGTTCGATGGATACGAAGTCATCTGTCATTTTCTTGGCTATTATGGATGCCTCATTCAAAGCTCTGCTTGCTCCAGGAGACAACATTAGGTTTCCACCAGTGACTTTTGGTAGGCTTTCTAGCTGTCTGTCCAATATTTGTTGAAGCATTGGGACATTTATGTTCAATTTCTTCAAAAGAAAGGGAAGTACATTCTCATCCACATCGAAAATGGATTTGAAGACATGTTCATTTTCTATGTTTTGGTGTCCCAAGGCTTGAGCCAATTGTTGTGCTTGCTGTATCGCTTCTTGAGATTTTATAGTGTAATTGTTAAAATTCATAACTTTGATTTTTATCTTTGATTCCGGTAATGTAACAAATCAATAACTTTACCAATGTTATTTGCAAGACAAAATGACGGTTAAAGCCAATGTTAGTATGACTTTTAGTCAGTTTGTAAGTTTTGTGCATCCTACCGACTCAATAGAAAATAAACGATAGAATATGGGATTGATAAATAAATTGTTTGGAGGTTCAAACGAACCAAAAGAAGAAAAAGTATTACCATGGATACCCTTGAGTGATTTGCAACAGCTTAAATTCATAAAGAACAAATCGAAGGTCAAGACACAAGTCATATTCAAGCACTCGACACGTTGCGGAATTAGTAAAATGGTAATGAACCAATTCATTGCAAATTATGAACTCACAGAGAAGGATTTGGACTTGTATTATTTGGATTTGTTGAGTCATAGGGATATTTCCAATGAAGTAGGGTATGCCTTTCAAGTAATACATGAGTCTCCTCAACTATTGGTTGTTCAAAATGAAGTAGTGGTTAGCCACGCTTCACATGGAGCCATAAATGAAATAAATTTGAATCGATTTGTTCAGTGATGTTGTGTCAATGACAATTCTATCCCATTGAAATGAACAGATAACAAAAACTCCCGAAGCAATTCGGGAGTTTTTGTTTTTAATTGTCGAACGAGTAAGAACTCAATATGTCTTTGAGTTTTAGTTTCAGGTCTTCGCCAGTATCAAAAACCATTTGTTCGTTGGAAGGAAAGGGAACTCTTCTACTTTCCTCCAGTACTTTCAAATCCTCGGTGGTCAGTGCTCTTTCATCTCCTGTGAAATTGGAGAAGTTGTTTTCGAAGATGAACTCGCTATCTATGGGAAAACTTTCCAATATTTGATTCGTATTCAAATCGCTATAGACGACTTTGGCTATTACTTGTGTCGATTTTTTTTGATTGAACTCGAACAATCGCGCTTTGGCAGTGATGATCTTGTCGATCTTTATGTCGTTCCCCAAGCTATCTTTTGCAACATTTCCATTTTCATCCAATTGGTATTCCCAGCCATCTACAATGTCCTTTTGTCTCAACACCTGTGTTTCATGAATGCGTTCGGGTGATATGTTGATGCGTTTTAGGCGTAATTGCATTGCATAGTCATATGGTATCTCCGTATTGGCATTGGCGTGATAAACCGTCCAAAAGTTGTTTAGGCCATAGGTGTCGAAATTCAATAGGTCGTCTTCAAGGCGTCTTGGGATGACTTGGTTGGTTTCATTTTCTATGGATACGATCACATAGTCGGTACCTTGGTGGTGTGCGACATCGAAAAGCTGCCTTACATCCTTGTAGTTGGCATTTATGTTTTCGATGTAGCTTAAAATGTCATAGGCTAGCCTGTTGTCGAACTTGTTTTTGCTGTTCATCAAGGCTACCGCAGCATTGTATTTGTACTCGGATAGCTTTGTACGATACTCGACTATGGAGTTGCTATAGTCATTGAATTTCAACTTGACTTCCTTGTTGCCCATTCTCAATGGCAATACCGCTTTTATGGCATTTTGCCTGGCATCCAAATCCAAGTAGGTGTTGAATATGTTTTGATACAATTCAGGATTGCCATCCTTTTTGAGGTGATTTATGCTATTGTGGTTTTCTTCGACTACTTTGCGATATGCGTCTTGCAACAAGAATACATAATCTTGTTTGCGTTTTTTGTCCTTGTTGTTCCTTAGTTTCCTCAATGCATTGGAAATCGCCTGGTCATAATTGCCGGAATGCAATTGTTTCTCTATTTGCTTTCTTCCAACACAAGATGCCAGTAGGGAAAGACTTAGTAAAATGAGTAGTGTTCTTTTCATTCGATTTGGTTTTGCTTACCGGATGTACCCAATAAGGTGATTGATATATTTTCTAAATATTTTCAATTATGATGCCAAAATAACAAAGAAAGCCTAGGTGGTTAATTCTGAAACAAATAAACTCAAATTAATTATCAGAAATGGATATGTTGTGAACCTTATAGATGAGCTTACCGTCTTCACTAATGCCATTTATGATCAATTTAATGTTTTTATAGTTTCTCCTGTTTATTTTCAATAGGTTGCCTGCTCCTGGTTTTACTTCGAAATTGGGAATCCAATCTATTGTGCTGAAGCCATCGATTGAGTTTTGAGATTTGAATTGGAGTTCAGGCTTTATGTATTTGGGCATTGCATCATTGAATCCGTAAACTGTCTTCGAGTTTTGAATCTTGATATTTGATACGATATCTGATCCTGAACCTCCTTTTTTTGATATGAGGTGTACCACTCCATCAGGATACAAAGGACCATATCCAGCTCCATTTATGTTCAATACGATGTATTCTATTTCTGAGACTTTTCTGGATATCAATATGGAAAGGTCTGTAAGTCTAACCCCATCCAAGGTTACAGCTACTGTTCTAACACCATCATTGAAACTTCTGGCTCCTCTATCATTTTTAAAGACTATGTTTCCTTGACTATCGTACAATATGCTAGTACTTGGCAATGTTTGTAAATAAGCTAGAATGTCCAAATGTCCAAAACCAGAATCTTCGGGTTTATAGACTTTTGAAATACCTAGCCCTAGAATACCTCTATTGGATAGTTTTTTCCTCAATTCTGTTATTTTTTTCTTTTTATTTGCCGTTATGAGAATTTCATCCAATGCTTCTGCATCTTCATATTCTGGTAGGCTTGAATACTCGTTCGAGTTGTCAGGGTTGGTTTTGATAATGGAGTCTTTGCTTTTATAGACAACGTTTTTATCCAGTGTGTTTTTTGCTTTGTAATTTACATAATTGTTGTAAATGAAAAATGAGGCTTTTTCCATTTTTCCTTTTTCATTGATTAAAACAAGGCTGTAATTGGTTGGATGTTTTAGATGTAATTTGTCGAATGTGAATGTTCTATCTTTATCTATGGAAGTTAGTTCTGTCAATTCATTTTCATTAGAAGACAACATAACTTTGTAGTTCGATAGATCTTCAATTTTTGTATTGATACTTCCTTTTAAAGTAACTCCGATTTCATTTTTAAATTTCAATCCAGAAGATTTTAAATTCCTGTATGGAAAAGGATTCCCATAAGAAGTAATATAAGTGATGAAATCTAATTTCTTAGTGTTTATGAGCGTTTTGGATATTAGCTCTGCAATACCATAATTGTTGTTTTTTATGTAGGGAGATATGAGAAAAGAAGACAATATGTTTGAATGGTTGTCATAGAGCTTGGTCTCTTCTGGCAATACAGAAATACTAACATTGGCCTTAGCGTATTGATTGAACATTTTTAAGCTAAGTATCAAGGTGTCTTCTGTTTTTGAATCTTCGGTAATTTCAAGGTTTATTCCTCCTTCTTTTTTTATGAAAAATGATTTCCCTTCAATTATTTTTTTGTCTTCGTCGAACAAGGAAATCATATTAATTCCATTGAAGGCGTCAGCTTTTGGAAATGCAATTCGATAAGTTGTAATATCTTTATTCACAGGTATTGGAACAATGGATTTGAAGTTTCCATTTCTATGTAGAACTGCAAATAGATATTTGTTTTTTAGTTTTTTGGCGACGGTTTTATTTGTTCTTATCTCAAAGGATATGGTTTGTAGTGTTTCCAATGCTTTGTTTCTGTGAATGCTAAAATCTGTAGTGTTCTTTTCTTTTGGAAGCTCGACTTTTTGTTTGGATAAATTGTTTGGAGCGGTTGTTTTTTCTTTTAAATTGAGGATTTCTATCTTAAATAGAGATGTCTTATCGAAATTTTTATTCCAGTTGGAATCCAGTTGTATGTAATAGGTTCCTGGAACGATGTCCTTTTTGAGTTCAAATTGTCCATAGCCTGTTCCATTTTCCACATATACAAGTTCACTATGTACCAGCTCCAAAGTCTCATTGTATAGATTTAGGTGTAAATTTGTGGTTTCTACAAAAGGTAAATTGCTTCCATCTTCTACAACGTAGGTTTTAAACCATACTTTTTCGCCGGAAAAGTATACGGTCTTGTTGGTGTGGACAAAGTATTTTTCTATTTTAAAATTATGGAAGTATTCACTATTTATGATCTTTTCAGATCTGTCTTTTACTTCTAAATCTTGGCAAAACCCTAGATTGGAAATCAATAAAAATGTTAGGAAGATTAATTGTTTCATATTTGTTTTCTAAATGGGGGCTTTGGATGTATTTTAAAATAATATTGAAAAAAAGAAACCCTTAATTAAATTAAGAGCTTCTTTTTTTTATGGTAAAATTGTGTTTATTTCTTTTTTTGGTTGAAAACTGGAAGCAATTTTGTGGAAACTTCTCCAAACCCTATTCGCGTACCATCTTTCTCACAATATCCTCTCATGATCACGGTGTCGTTGTCATTGATGAATTTACGCTCGGAGCCGTCTTTCATCTTGATGGGTTTTTCCCCTCTCCATGATAACTCTAACATTGAACCATAGGAATCCGGTGTTGGGCCAGAAATGGTTCCGCTTCCCATCATGTCACCAGAATTCACCGGGCATCCATTTACGGTATGGTGAGCCAATTGTTGTGCCATACTCCAATACATGTATTTGAAGTTGGAGCGACTTACCACAGTCTCTTTTGCCTTTTCAGGGTGTATTGCTACTTCAAGGTTGATGTCGAAGGCTTTCTTGCCCTTTTGTTGCAGGTAGTCCAATTGTTTCTTCAAAGGTTTCGGGTTAGCTACTCTATATGGCTCCAAGGCATCTAAGGTAACGATCCATGGGGATATCGAAGAGGCAAAGTTCTTTGCAAGGAAAGGGCCCAAAGGAACATATTCCCATTTTTGAATGTCTCTGGCACTCCAATCGTTGAACAATACCAGGCCAAAGATGTATTCTTCCGCTTCTTCAATAGGTATTGGTTCCCCCAAATCATTGGCATCTGTGGTGATGAAAGCCATTTCCAATTCGAAGTCCACCAATTTGGATGGACCGAAAACAGGCTCTGAAGCACCAGCCGGCAATGTCTGTCCTTGTGGTCTGTGTACAGGAATACCCGATGGGATTATGGATGAACTTCTTCCGTGGTAACCAACGGGAATATGCAGCCAGTTTGGCAACAAAGCATTGTCTGGATCCCTAAACATCGTACCTACGTTGGTAGCATGTTCTATACTGGAATAGAAATCGGTATAATCCCCAATTTCCACTGGCAGTTGCATTTCGATTTCATCCAAACGAAACAAGACCACTTCCTTGTTCTTCTTATTGTCTTTCAAGATGGGATTGTCTGCATCGAAGATCTCTGCGATCCTGTTTCTAACCAAACGCCAAGTCTTTCTACCATCTGCAATGAAATCATTTAACGTGTCTTGTAGAAAGATGTCATCCGTCAATGGGATGCCATCAAAGTAGCCCAATTGATGCAAGGCCCCTAAATCTATCGCCGTATCTCCAATTCTCGTACCTATCGTAATAATGTCATCACGAGTCAAGAACACGCCAAAAGGGATGTTTTGAATTGGAAAATCTGAATTTTTATCGACGTGTAACCACGACTTTCTATCTGGATTGTTAGCAGTTATGGGCATAACAGTTATATTTATTAAATGATTAATTATTCTATTCAAACCTACATATTTTTTTTATTTAAATTGAATAAAAAGAGCAAAAAATAGAGGCTTTGTAAGGATTTAACAAAAAGTGATAATAATAGTGGCAAATATGTCATTTAATGAATAATAAAACTAATCTATTTCTTATTTTTGAGGCTTATTTATAATCATAATTAAAATTTATGCAACGCGACGAACACATTTTTGAATTAATACAAGCTGAGAAAGAGCGTCAACTACATGGACTTGAGTTGATTGCTTCAGAAAACTTTGTGAGTGATCAAGTTATGGAAGCAGCAGGGTCTGTCTTGACTAATAAATATGCTGAAGGTTATCCAGGTAAACGTTATTACGGGGGCTGCGAAGTCGTAGATGAAGTAGAACAACTTGCAATCGATAGGGCAAAGACTCTGTTTGGAGCAGAATATGCCAATGTACAACCACACTCGGGAAGTCAAGCCAATACGGCAGTTTATCATACTTGTCTAAAACCAGGAGATACCATTTTGGGATTCGACCTATCACATGGAGGGCACCTAACGCACGGTTCCCCTGTAAACTTCTCAGGAAAACTATATAATCCTGTATTTTATGGAGTAGAGGAAGAGACAGGGGTCTTAAATTACGATAAGATTCAAGAGATTGCGACGAAAGAACAACCAAAACTAATCATAGCTGGCGCATCTGCTTATTCAAGAGATATAGACTTCAAACGATTCAGAGAGATTGCAGATAGTGTAAACGCCATTTTATTTGCAGACATATCCCACCCGGCTGGTTTGATAGCAAAGGGTATTTTAAACGATCCTATACCACATTGCCACATTGTGACGACTACCACTCACAAGACATTGAGAGGACCAAGAGGAGGGTTGATATTGATGGGAAAAGATTTTGAAAACCCATTTGGATTGAAGCTTAAAAATGGAAAGACACGTATGATGTCCTCGTTGTTGGATTCTGGAGTATTCCCTGGAAATCAAGGAGGACCTCTGGAACACATCATTGCCGCAAAGGCAATTGCTTTTGGCGAAGCATTAACGGATGAATTCATGGATTATATGCTGCAAGTAAAGAAGAATGCAGCTGCAATGGCGAAAGGTTTTGTGGATAGAGGTTATAAGATTATTTCTGGAGGTACGGACAATCATATGATGTTGATCGATTTGAGAAACAAGAACATTACTGGTAAAGATGCAGAGAAGGCGTTGGTTAAAGCAGACATCACCGTGAACAAGAATATGGTGCCATTCGATGATAAATCGCCATTCGTGACTTCTGGAATTAGAATTGGAACATCTGCAATTACATCTCGTGGACTAAAAGAAAATGAAATGGAAGCTATAGTGGATTTAATAGATGAGGTTATCATGAACTACGAAGATGAAGATAAATTGGAAGCCATAGGAGGAAAGGTAAATGCAATGATGAGTGGGTTGCCTTTATTTACAATGTAGTTCTTTACACCTAAGGAATTTGAAAAAGGCTTGTTCGATCGAACAAGCCTTTTTTGTCTTCCATTGTTTTTTAAAAAGTTGAAACAACCTTATTTTTCTACTATGTCGCTTGTTATTGTTTTGAAAATGAGTGGAATGGATTATTAAAAAATAATTTGATATTTTTGTTTAAAACGAAAAATATGAGAAGACAAGTTACATTTCTATTTTTAGTTGTTACCTCGTTAAGTTTTGCTCAACTTGCCTTTCTAGACAATGCTACAGTAAGAGGCGTAGGAGATTCGTATGGAGCATCTACCTATGGAGGAGGTATTTCCTTTTGTGATTTCGATGGAGATGGTTGGGACGATTTGACTTATTCCACCACAGATGGAGAGGAGGTCTATTTCTATAAGAATTACGGGGGGACGTTCGCACAGGTGGATTTGGGAATAAACGATATCTATAGGGTAAAGCAAGTACTTTGGGTAGATTATGACAATGATGGGGACAAGGATTTCATGGCTACCAGCATTTCTGGATTAAACAAGTTTTACAGAAACAATGGTGATATGACATTTTTTGACATTTCAGACACGGTAGGTTTTTTTACCGATAACTTATATACCTATGGAGTCTCTTTTGGAGATATAGACAATGATGGGGATTTGGATGCGTTCTTAGCCAATAGAGATGATCAAACATTCAATCAATACAGCTATTTGTATCGAAACGATGCAGGTACTTTTGTGGACATCAGTGCTTCTTCTGGAATATACTTAGGCAATCAACTGTCTTTTTGCTCTGCTTTTTTCGATTATGACAACGATGGGGATCAAGACATATATGTGGCCAATGACAAGCTTACGAATATGAATAGATTGTATCAAAACGATGGCACGGGCAATTTTACGGATGTATCTGTTTCCAGTGGAGCAGGTATAAACATAGATGCAATGTCTACTACGATTGGAGATTACAACAAAGATGGTTGGTTTGACATCTATGTATCGAATACTTCATCGGGAAACTATCTTTTGAAGAACGTTGGGGATGGGACTTTTACCAATGAGGCATATTCAACAGGGACAGAAATGAATACCATTGCTTGGGGTTCCGTATTTTTGGATGCAGACAACGATGCAGATCTGGATTTGTATGTGAGTAGCAATATGGATGGAACCGTGACAGGTTTGATAACTGCTGCATTTTACGAAAACAATGGCTCTGGTTATTACACGATACCTTCTGGGGTAGGGTTTGACAATGATACTAGGAAAAGCTATGCCAATGCAATGGGGGACTTCAACAATGATGGTTTACCTGACATCATTGTTATGAATGATACAGAAAACAACTTTCTATGGGAGAACAAGACAAACAACTCCAATAACTATTTGAAGATAAAACTACAAGGAGTCACAAACAATAGAGATGGTATTGGATCTAGAATTGAGATATCCATAAATGGAGTGAAACAATACAGGTATACCTTATGTGGCGAAGGTTACCTAGGCCAAAATTCCAATACGGAAATGTTTGGTCTAGGTACAGCAAACACAGTGGATTATGTAAAGATAACTTGGTTGAATGGAGTTGAGGATGTCTTAAACAACGTCAGTGCCAATCAAACGTTGAATGTCATTGAAGGAAGTTCTCTGTCTGTTGATCAATTTGGAGTAACGGATGTAAATATCTTTCCCAATCCAACGAAAGGAGTTGTTTCCGTTTCTAACTTGAAAGAAGATTTAGATGTAATCATCTATGATGTTTTAGGGAAACAATTGGAAGCAAAAAGTATTACAACCATAAATAACAGGATGGATATCAGTAAATTTCCTAAGGGAATCTATTTATTTGCCTTTAAAAGCAAATCTGGGTTTAAAACAACTAAAAAAGTGATATTGAATTAATTTGAAGATTCAATGTCACTTTTCCAAAGGACCTTCCCATAATACTTGTTCTATCATCCATTTATCGCCTCTTTTCGAAAGTAGAATGTAATCGATGCCCCACCAGGCCGTTATCTTGGCAGAAGCTATGCTATTGCCAAGGTCCAATACCTCTATTTTTTTTGGAGCATCTTTCTTGGCAAAGTTCTTACTTTTCAAAACACGTTTGGCATAGGCAATGGCCTTGTCATAGGACATGTGGTCTTGTTGTTGGTATTCTCCTGTATTCTTGTCTTTCCAGAAACCAAATTTATTGAGCGTGGGTTGCAAGCTGGCTTCTAATTTGTCAGTGTCACCTTCATAGAATCCTTCGATGTAATTGGAGCAAGCTTTTATTACTCCATCCTTAGCAGTTTCAGTTTGGGAATGGTTTAAATTAATGACGAGACAGGTCAAAACAATGGTCAATAATGATTTCATCGGGAATGGCTTTAATGTTAATCGACGAAAATTAAGACTTATTAATGTAACTTGTTGTTAATTAGTTGTTAATCCTTGAATCGTTGTCTTTGTTAGAAAGTAGTATGTTGGTAGGCTCCTATGTCCGGCTTCGGGGACGTTGGCCTATTGACTCCTAGTATGTCTGAAGGGATTTGACTTACAAAAGAAGGATCACCTTGTTCTTTGGCCGAGGAGGATTCCCCTATGATCAAATCATTTTCACTAGAATCCCTGAAGTTTGGATCGCCATTGAAGATGTTATTGAAATACAAGTCTTCATTGTCTAAATCGTAATTGGCTCCGTTGAAATCGTCGTTGTTGTCTTGGAATCGAATCAAACAATTGGTAAACTTGAAATTGAAGGCTAGGGGAGGAGTGGTATTGTCGTCGTCTTGAAGCTCGTCCAACAAGAATTCTGGATTGTCATTGCCATAGATTATGCAGTTGTTGAAATTTGCCTCGGTCAGATCGGTCAACAATGCTGTACCATTTCCATCAACGATGAAATTGTTTATCAATAGGGCAGGGAATTGTCTAAAACTGTTATTCCAATAATTGGCAATGGTGGAATGTGTCACGTTGTACTTGCCTCCCAAGGTAGCGGCAAAGGATACTTGTCCAGAATTGTTTATTACTAGGTTTTTTGCATTTATGGACGTGTTTCTACCCAAAATCCCATAATTGCTGGAATTGTAGATTTGTGTGTTTTCAATGGTTAGTTTATCGGTTGGTGTATCTGCATTGGCATCGCTTAATATTCCTACCGTGGCATTTTTTATGGTAGCATGTTCTATAATGTTATTTTCACTGTTTTCAAACAACCAAATGGTTCCCCATTGTCCTGGAATTTCTGCAAAACCGGGTTCTAAGCGATCGCCTTCAAAAATGACTTCGTTTTCCATAAGCTCTGGATCCGTGCTCAATTGCCCATTGACATGCAAAGAGGCAGCCTCAGAGACCAAAAGTCCGGAATTGGCATGGAAATGAACGCGAGCTCCAGCATCAACGGTTAATGTTTCCCCACTAGGTACTGCCGCATAGCCATAGATTACATATGGGATTTCGTTTGTAAAGGTCAACTCTTCGGGCAATAGTTCACGACCTTGTATCTCGGTTTCTATTTGTTCACCATTTACAGTCAATGTCAATGTTTCTATTATTCCAGTGGTATTGTCTCTGTCTGGATAGATGAAAATGGCATTTTTCACCAAAGTAACCAACTCCACATTTTGTAAGTTGGCACCAGAATCAAATTCTATTTTGTCTGTATATAGAAATTGATTTTCCAATGTAGTTTCGTCTTCAATGTCTACTGTTGTTTCCACGAATACGAATAAGCTGTCCTTTGCCAAAATTTCAACATTTGTAAATAGCTTTCCTGCATTTCCATCTATGTTCAGTCTATAATTTGAACCTTCCCCTCTACTTAACCCAACAGAAGGAATGGTAATGTCTTCGTCACTGCGATTATAGACCTTTAGGTTGTATGTGCTTGACCCAATGTTTGTAAAGACGGTATCCAAATAAACGATGTCTTTGGAGAATTCCAAATTACCAGAACTAGGAGAGAATTCGAAATCTTTTCTACAAGAACTCCAAAGTAAAAGAAAACCAAAACAAATAATAAAGTATAGCGTACGTTTCATATGATAGTATTGCATTTTATGCCGTATTTCCAATTCTTGAGAAAATAGGTCATTTGTTTTCAAACGATAAAAATATAACTTTTGAAATTATGTTTTAGTATGGATTGCCATATTAATTTTTTGAAAGCTTCAGTTTTGCTTTTCCTTTTTGTAATTCTCAATGAGCAATAGAAATTCTTTGCTATATGCAAATAATTTGTCCAATAGAAGTACTTGATTGCCTTCGGTTAACAGTTCATTGTCGATTTGTTTGACCTCGCAGTATTCGAAAAACAAATATTTATGTTCGTCCGAGATATATAAATCGTTGACAAGAAGTCTCGTGTTGAAGAAAGCATCTTTTTCGAACAGTGCTACGAAATCCTCGTAGGAGGCTTTTTTAATGACATCGTCATCCCTCTTCTTGTTTTTGAAGAGTTTTCCGATAAGTCCAATGATCTTTATGAAGTCCAAGTTTCCGTTAGGAGGCTTGTTGTATAGGTGCGGATTGTTTTTAATGTCATTTTTTATTTGCTCCCCTAAATTGGCTTGGTACTTCACAATTTCAAATCCTTTTTCTTTGGGTGTGCTTTTCAAGGTGATTTCATCCAATGCATTGGTAAGTTCCTTCAACTCTATCACTATGGAGTCGTCAAGATGGTTTTCTGTGATCACAAGGTTTTGCTCCTTGTAGAAGAGTGAACTGAAAGTCAAGGAATCTCCTACTTCTGCAATTATTGAAAAAAAGCCTTCGTCATCCGAATAGGTGGCATTTTTTTTTGAGATATTGGATATCTTGATGTTCTTCACCTTGGCTTTGGCGTCATATATCCTACCATTTATGGTTTGTGACGATGCCGTAAATGCATAGGCGAGCAACATAAAAAGGATGGGTAGTGTTTTTTGCACTGGCTACATCGGTTATGGTCAATGCCAAATGTAATGGATTTCATAGCTCAAAAATATAGTTGTTAAGAGACTTTAACAGCAGTTTTAAAGTATTCTTAACATTGACAATAACCCCAAATTTTGTCTAAAGATTATTTTCGCTTTCTAAAAATATTTGTAGCCACATAAAGTAGCTTTCCTATTTTAGTACGTTCTATTTTTCCATTTTTAATTTGTTTTCTTCTCGCTCTTTGAGTTTCTAGTCTTTTTTTGAACAATCTTTTGTAAAACACTTTTCGGTTTTGCTTCCTTATGGTTTCAATTCGCTCTTCTTCCTTGATTTCTTCTGGCGTCTTTCTGTGTATGTAATCGGAATCGGTAGCAACCAAACCGACTACAAACAAATCATATTGAACATCTAAATCCATCTTTAAAGTAAGGTAGTATTGTGAATCTTTGGTGATAGTTATTTCTTTGGAGTTGTATTCTACTTGCTTGAAAGTGAGAGTGTCATTCATTTTGACTTTCAATTCAAAATAGCCATTAAAATCAGTATTGGTTTCAATGGTTGTTTCTCCCAATAGAACGTTTACGTTTGGCATAGGAATGTCGTTTTCGTCTAGTACAGTCCTAGAAATCGGTTTTTCCTTTAATGTGGAGTGTACTAACTACTTTTTCCTTTATTAGATTTGGAATGGTCACGGTTTCTATAACTGGTTTGGGGTTGTCTTGAGCAAAACCAATATGAAGACCCATTGTCAAAAAAACTAATAAGCTGGAAGCGGCATGGGATAGATAGTCGTTCCTGTCCTTCCTGCTATATGCTAATTCTCGATCCAATTGAATGTTTTTAAGACGAGCGCAAATATTGTGGTTTTGCTCAAAGGTTTTTACAATGTATTCATCGGTCTTGTTGGTAAAGTCGAATACTGTCTTTTCACAAACATTGCAATGACGCCCTTTGTCTTTTGGAGACATGGAGTTCCAATTTTCATGACAAGGTTTTGGAATGGATACGCGTATGGTTTTTCTCATGGTTCAAAGAACCAAAAGAATAATGTTGGACGAAACCAATAATGAGTAAAATGGGCTTAATTGAGGGTGAAGGTTACTTTTCAATTATTTTAACCTCGAACAATTTGTCCCAACGTTTCCCTGTAACAAAGATGGTTTGTGTGTCCGGGTTGTAGGCGATACCATTTAAAACATCCAGACCTTCATGTTGTGTTACTTTGTCTTTCAATGGGGAAAAGTCAATGACGGCTTCGGTAGCTCCATTTTTAGGGTTGATGATGACTACTCCATTTTTTTGATAGATGTTGGCGTAGATTTTTCCATTGATCCATTCCAATTCATTCAATTGTCCAATTTTACCTTTGTTGGTAAATACTTGTATGTTGCCCTCTTCGACTAGGGTTTCTGGGTTCAAAGTCCATATTTTTTCTGTGCCATCACTCTTGTAAAGAGTTTTTTTGTCATTGCAAATGCCCCAACCTTCTTTGCTTTCGCCATATCTGAAACTGCTTGTGCGCTCAAAGGTATCCGCATTGTATACGAAGCCTTTGCCTTTTTTCCATGTCAATTGATAGATGTTGCCATTCAAAATAGTCAAACCTTCACCAAAGTATTCTTTGGCCAAATCAACATTCTTCAATACTTCTGCATCCTTGTAATTTACCTTCCTAAGTTTGGACTCTCCATATTGTCCAGTACTTTCATAAAGTTCTCCATTGTGAAACTCCAAACCTTGCGTATAGGATTTTATGTCATGTGGGTAGGTGTTTATAATTTCATAGGTAAACACTTTGGGTTTGGCATTGTTTAGTATGGAGATGTTTTGAGAGGCTTTTTCGGTTTCACCATCATACTGCACTACGGCTTCAATGGTATGAGTTCCCAACTTGAAATCGGTTAGATTGGTTTCTTTGTCTATCGTTTGTCCATTCAAAGAGTAGGAAACAGATGTTATTTCAAGCTTTTTAGGGTTTTTTAGTGACAATTTCAAGGTCTCATTTATGGAAATGGAGTTGTTTGTCGCATTGGTTTCAATGGAAAAGTTGTTTTTTTTCTTGCCAGAGTTACTACCGCACCCAATAACCAATGCTCCTAAAAATATGACTGTAAGTACTTTAAATGTTTTCATTTTCATTTTATAATTTGAAGCAAGATATTTATTAAAATTCAGTTTAAAAAATCATTGCGATAAAATTAAAAGATTGTATCTTTGCAGCGGCAAGTCCTACACAACCAGCTCCTGTTGAATCCTCCAGGTCGGGAACGAAGCAAAGGTAGATGGTCGTAGCGGTGTGATGTAGGTAGCTTGCCTTTTTTTATGCATTACATTCAGATTTTATAGAATATGAAATCTATCAAATAATAAAAGAAGATTTGTTGGTAAAGCTACCAACAAATCTTTTTTGTTTTATGTCATTTTAAACAAATTCATCGTTAATTTTACAGTTTAATTATTGATTGCTTAGTATTATGTCCAAAGTTATATTGATTACTGGTGGTTCTTCCGGAATCGGAAAGTCCATGGGAGAATTTTTAACAGAGAAAGGATTTAAAGTTTATGGAACAAGTCGTAACCCGGAGCGTTATGGAAACAGTGTGTTTCCTATAATGGCTTTAGATGTAAAGAACGTAAAATCCATCAATGAAGCTGTGAACAAGGTAATTGCCACTGAAGGTAGGCTGGATGTCGTGATAAACAATGCAGGCGTAGGCATTACTGGTCCCATAGAAGAAATACCAGAAGAACAAATACAACATAACTTCGATACCAACTTCTTTGGTCCGATCAATGTCATAAAAGCAGTTTTGCCGCAAATGCGAAAACAAAATGATGGATTGATCATAAATATAACTTCAATTGCTGGATATATGGGCTTGCCATATAGAGGGATTTATAGTGCGAGCAAAGGAGCTTTGGAGCTCATAACCGAAGCTTTTAGAATGGAAATCAAAGACTTCAATGTCAAAATGACGAATATTGCCCCTGGTGATTTCGCAACGAACATAGCTGCTGGACGTTTTCATTCGCCTGTAAAAGAGAATTCACCATATGCCAAGCCGTACGGTAGCATCTTAAAGGATATTGACGAGCACGTAGATGGTGGTAGCGACCCCATTGAAATGGCAAAGATGGTCTTCAAGGTAATAAATGCAAAAAAACCAAAAATTCATTATAAGGTTGGAGCTTTCATGCAAAAATTTTCAATTGTTCTAAAGTTTATATTGCCAGACAAGGTATATGAGAAGATGTTGTTGAATCACTATAACCTATAACTGAAAAATGGAGTTTGTTGATATTATTTCAGGTTATTTTTAATTGAAAACTTTTCTAATATCGTAAATTCGCACAAGATTTGAAGAAACACAACTAAATATAAATAAGGTTCTCTCTTTTAGAGGATTGTAAAACTAATTTTATGAAATTTTTTATTGATACAGCAAATTTAGCTCAAATTAAAGAAGCACAGGATTTAGGTATCTTGGATGGAGTTACCACAAATCCTTCATTGATGGCAAAGGAAGGCATTACGGGGCACGATAAGATCTTAAAGCACTATGTGGACATCTGCAACATTGTGAATGGAGATGTAAGTGCGGAAGTCATTGCCACGGATTATGAAGGAATGGTAAGGGAAGGAGAAGCTTTAGCTGAATTGCATGAACAAATCGTGGTGAAACTGCCAATGATCAAAGATGGTGTGAAAGCGTGCAAGTACTTTAGTGACAAAGGAATAAAAACGAATGTTACCTTGGTATTCTCTCCTGGGCAAGCATTGTTGGCTGCGAAGGCAGGAGCAACGTATGTATCTCCTTTCATTGGTCGTTTGGATGACATTTCCACCGATGGTTTAAACCTTATAGCAGAGATAAGGCATATATACGACAACTATGCTTTCGAAACTCAAATCTTGGCAGCATCCGTACGTCATACTATGCACGTTATAGATTGTGCGAAATTAGGAGCAGATGTCATGACTGGACCTTTGAGTTCCATCGAAGGTTTGTTAAAACATCCATTGACGGACATCGGTTTGGCCAAGTTTTTGGAAGATTATAAAAAAGGAAACTAAGTTTCCACTTCTCGATAAAAAAAAGCTCAATCACTGTGATTGAGCTTTTTTATTGATTTTAGATGTTTATTATTTTAAACTGCCAACCATGTCTTCAGGTTTCACCCATTGATCATAATCCTCGGCTGTAACGTAGCCCAAGTTGATGGCTTCAGTTTTTAGAGTCGTACCATTTTTATGTGCGGTATTGGCAATTTCTGCTGCCTTGTAATACCCTATCTTGGTATTTAATGCTGTTACGAGCATCAAAGAGTTGTTCAATAGTTCTTTGATGACTTCATGGTTGGGTTCTATTCCAGAAGCACAATTGACATCGAAACTTCTACAAGCATCACCTATGAGTTGTGCAGATTGCAAAATGTTGGCAGCCATCATTGGTTTAAATACATTAAGTTCATAATGTCCTTGAGTACCACCAATGGTTATGGCTACATCATTACCCATCACTTGCGCACAAACCATAGTCAAGGCTTCGCATTGTGTCGGATTAACCTTTCCAGGCATGATGGAACTTCCAGGTTCATTTGCAGGAATTACAATCTCTCCAATGCCAGAACGAGGTCCAGAGGCCATCATTCTGATGTCATTTGCTATTTTGTTCAAGGAAACAGCCAATTGTTTCAATGCCCCGTGTGTTTCTACAATGGCATCGTGTGCAGCCAAAGCTTCAAATTTGTTAGGAGCAGTAATAAAAGGAAGTCCAGTAAACTCTGCTATAAATTCGGCTACGCGTTTTGAGTATCCTTTTGGAGTGTTCAATCCTGTTCCAACTGCAGTTCCTCCCAAAGCGATTTCACTTAGATGAGGTAAAGTGTTCTCCAAGGCTTTGAGTCCATGGTCCAGTTGAGATACATAACCAGAGAATTCTTGACCCAAGGTAAGAGGTGTGGCATCCATTAAGTGCGTACGTCCAATCTTTACGACATTCTTGAACGTGTCAGACTTCTTTTTTAAGGTATCTCTCAATTGTTTAACACCAGGAATGGTGTTTTCTACTACCTTCTTGTAGGCAGCTATGTGCATTCCCGTTGGAAACGTATCGTTTGAGGATTGAGATTTGTTGACGTCATCATTAGGCAGAATCGTTTTTTCTCCCTCACCAATTTTATGACCAGCTATTTGGTGAGCCCTATTTGCAACAACCTCATTGACGTTCATGTTGCTTTGCGTACCAGAACCAGTTTGCCAAATCACCAATGGAAATTGGTCATCATGCTTGCCTTCAAGGATTTCTTCACAAACTTGTGCGATTAAATCTCTCTTTTCTATAGGTAAGACGCCTAATTCACAATTGGTAAATGCAGCTGCTTTTTTCAAGTATGCAAACCCATATACCACTTCTAATGGCATAGAAGCTACAGCACCAATTTTAAAGTTGTTGCGGGAACGCTCTGTTTGTGCTCCCCAAAGCTTGTCGGCAGGGACCTTAACTTCTCCCATCGTGTCTTTTTCTATTCTATAATCCATTTCGTATTGATTAATTTAAGGCTGCAAATTTACAATATTTTTAAATTATTAACCCTCTTTTGGCGTCAAGAAGTTTTAGTGAAAAAGCAATAGCTCTTGTATGTAATTACAATATATTTGCTCCTCCAAAAAATAAAAATATAAAAACCTAGGTTCAAGTTACAAGTGCAACATCAGGCTACTAATTTATAAAAAAGGTTT
>JAHDHI010000032.1 GCA_020631395.1 Bizionia sp. | reverse complement strand
AACACCTTAATTTATAGTAAAATCAATACTTAACGTGATTTTAAGGGGCGACTAAATAGATAGGGTTGAATGACCCAAATAAAAAGTTTTGGTATGGAAGTGGGTTTTGGTTAAAGCAAAAAAGACTCACGAGTAGCATCGTAAGTCTTTGATTTCAATATGAGTAATTTTTTTAAATCGTTACTTTCTTGCGATTGTTTCTCAAACCGTAGAATAAAATATAACCGTAGCAAAGCACTACAAAGGTAAATGCAATCTTGAATCCTGAGAAATCGATCAAGGCTCCACAAACCAAAGGGATGATTGCTCCTCCTACTATGGCAGTACACAACAGTCCAGAACCTTTTGGTTTAAGATGTCCAATGCCGTCCAATGCCAGTGTGAAAATGGTTGGAAACATGATGGAATTGAATAAGCCAACCGCCAAGATGCTCCACATGGATATCAATCCTACTGTGCCGATGGATATCAATATTAAGGTGATTGCAAAAAAGGCAAAAATGCTCAATACTTTTCCTGGGCTTACTATCCTTGTGAGGTAAGAGCCAACAAAACGACCAATCATGGCACCCGACCAATAGAATATGACGAATATTCCAAGCAATGCCTTTGGGTCTGCTCCTTCCAACGATTTGTTGAATGCCTTCGACACGGTATTTGCCATACTCATCATTACATTGTTTTCAGCAATTAGAGGAACCATGTTCATTTCTTGAAAATAATTGATCAGAAAGCTACCAATGGATACTTCTGCTCCCACATAACAAAAGATGCCTAGGACACCCAGCATCAGATTTCTTTGTTTAAAGGCCTCTCCATAACTGCCAATGGCTTCCTCGCTAATCAATTTTGGGAGCTTGGCAAAAAAGAAGAAACAGGCAATCAAGGCTATGAAAATGGCCAAACCCAAGAAAGGCGTTTGCACGGCTGAAGCTTCAGTGACCAAATATGTTTCTTTGGCAGTTTCTGTAAGTGAAGCTATTTCATCTTTTGTCTTTACCTTGTCGCTTAAGATGAACAAAGCACCAATGGCAGGAGCAATGGCTGTTCCCAAGGAATTGAATGCTTGAGACAAGTTTAGACGACTGGATGCTCCATCTTCATTTCCCAATGCTGCTACGAAAGGATTTGCAGCTACCTGTAACAGCGTAATGCCTCCAGCCAAGATGAAGTATGCAAGAAGAAAAATACCGAACAATCTAAAAGATGCAGCAGGATAAAACAACAAACAACCGAAAGCCATTGTCAACAACCCAACTATGATGCCTTTTTTATAACCTATTCTGGAGATGATGTAACTAGCAGGTATGGACAATAGGAAATAAGCCCCAAAGAAGGCAAATTGTACCAATATGGCTTGAGAATAGGAAAGCGTGAACAACTCCCGTAACCGTGGAACCAAAGAGTCCACCAAAACTGTTATGAAACCCCAAAGGAAAAATAATACGGTTAATAATATGAATGAACTTCTATACGATTTCTGATGCGTCATTGTTGGATTAGGATTTGTTAGAGAATAGTTTTTAGCCTACAAAGTAGATAAAATTATTCTTTGAAAATACTTGAGATGTAATGTGTATGGTCTATGTATGGTTTATTTTGAAACAAATGTTCATTTCACACTAATTTCGTCCACAAACAACCAACTCCTTCCATCATGTTTGTAACCCAAATGCCATTCTGGAAGCACTCCAAGTTTTTTTGCAATGACCTTGACATAGCGATAACTTGCCTTGTCTTGTTCGAATACGACATTCTTGATGGTCACATGTTCCGATGGATTTGTGGCATCTATTTTTTGATTCCTTGCTATTGGTTTGAAATTCTTGCCATCTTTTGAAACAAGGCATTGTACTTCGGTTGGATAGAAGATCCAGGAACGCTGATCTTGTAAAAAACCAATGGAAACGGTATTTATTTCTTTTTGACTGCCCAAATCGACGGTAGCGATCACATCACTGTCAAAATAACCTTGCCAAGTTCCTGTTCTAAAGTCCTGAGCGCCGACAATGCCATCTATCAGGGCATCTTTTCCGCCACCATTGTATTGATTGGCGTATTCTGTCTCCAATCTTAAGGAAAGACTTGGATCTATCTTGAAGAACTTCGTCTCAATGGTTTGACTCTTTTGTCCATTCAACTCGGAATAGACTTTCAAGTTCAGAGCTTCAGAAATGGTAAAAGGTGCTTCGTATTTTTTGAATTCAGAATCATTTTTCGAATAATGGATGGATGCTCCTTTTGTGTTGCTTTGCAATGTAATGGTTGTTGACCCCTTGAATGCTGTTTTACCTTTTGAAATAAAAGGAGCAGATACTATTAAGTTGTCGGTGATCTCAGTCTTGGGTTCTTGTCCTTCTTTTGTTCCCCATTTGGAAGGGGCATTGGTCATGACGAATTCCAGAACGCCTCCATTCATGATGTCGTTATGGGTAATGTAGGTGTGCTCGAGCTTTTTGCCGTTTAACACTGCGTGGTCAATGTACTTGTTGATTGCATTTATGTTGGTGGCACTTACAGTAAATTGCTTTCCATTTTCCAAATTGATGGTTGCCTTGTCGAACAAGGGTTTCCCTATGATGTACTCATTGGATCCAGGTGTTACAGGATAGAAACCCAAAGAGCTGAATATGTACCAAGCGCTCATTTGTCCGCAATCTTCATTTCCAGAAATGCCATCTGGCGTATTGGTATACAATTCTGTCAATATCTGATGGATTTTTTCTTGAGTCTTATTTGGCTTGTTCACAAAGTTGTACAAGTAAGCCATATGGTGACTAGGTTCGTTTCCGTGCGCATATTGACCTATTAACCCAGTGATGTCTACTTGTTCACGACCGGAAGTCTTGTCTTCGGCAACGAATAGCTTGTCTAGGTTGGCTTCTAGTTTGTCCTTGCCACCCAATAAGTCGATAAATCCTGAAATGTCCTGTGGTACATAATAGCTGTACTGCCAAGAGTTGGCCTCGGTATAGTTGAAGTTGACCTCATAGGGATCAAAGGGAGCAAACCAAGTATTGCGAAAGCGGCCTCTCATGAATTGCGTTTCTGGGTCGAAAATGTTTTTGTAGTATTGGGCACGTGCCGTATATGCATTATAGATTTCCGTCTTGTTCATAGCTTTTGCCATTTGGGCAATGGTCCAATCATCGTAGGCGTATTCCAAAGTCTTGGATACCGATTCACTTTCCTCTTCAACAGGGATAAAACCAAGTTCCTTGTAGGACTTCAAACCCAACTTGTCACGGGTAGCACTATGTTGCATTGCTTGCATCGCCTTTTCAGTATCGTAATTGGTTATGCCTTTTAGATAAGCATCTGCTATTACTGGAACAGCATGATATCCAATCATGCAACCTGTGTAGTTGCCTGCCAAATCCCATATTGGCATTATGCCTCCTTCATCGTATTTAGCCAAAAAGGTATTGATGAAATCATTGGTTTTGTCCTGTTCTATTATGGTATAGAGAGGATGCGCTGCCCTATAAGTATCCCATAGCGAGAAAACGGTATAATAATCGAAGGCATTGGATTCGTGAATCTTCAAATCGATTCCACGATATCGACCATCGACATCTTGATATAAGTTTGGCGCAATGGACACGTGGTACATGGAGGTGTAGAAATTGGTCTTGTAATCACTATCGTCACTTTCCACTATTATCTTGCTTAATTGATTCTCCCAAATGTCTTGGGCTTCGACCTTGATTTCTTCGAAGGATTTGTTTCCTATTTCCTGTTCCAAGTTTTTCTTTGCACCTGCTACGTCTACTGCGGAGATTCCTATTTTAACGTAAACGGGTTCATTGTTTGGATTGTCAAATTGAATGGCTGCCTTTTTGCTTTCAAATTTGTAGTTCTTGGATGTGACGGCATCTTTTGTTTTGTAATTGATGGCTTTTATCGAATGGGAAAAGGTGAGATAATAATAAAGTTGTTGATTTGTAGCCCAGGCCTTGGAATGTCTAAAACCTTGAATGGTGTTTTCATTCACGACGTCAATTCTAAAATCCAACAACTCGTCCCTATGCTCCAAATCCAAGATCATAATTTGATTGTCAGGAGACGGAAAAGAATATTTTTGGATTCCACTTCGTTTCGAAACCGTTAATTCGACGTCTATTTTCGTACTATCCAAAAGTACCTTGTAGTAACCTGGCGTAGCAATTTCATCTTTATGGGAAAAATGTGACCTGTAACCCTTTTTGCCATTGGCTCCATTGTTGAAATTTATGCTGTTGGTCGGCATCAATAGGATGTCTCCATAGTCACTGACTCCAGTGCCACTTAGATGCGTATGCGAAAATCCGTAAATGTATTCGTCACTGTAATGGTAGCCAGAACAACCATCCCAACCGTCTAGACGCGTGTCTGGACTTAATTGCATCATGCCAAAAGGCAGGGTTGCTCCTGGATATGTATGACCATGTCCACCAGTGCCTATAAAGGGATTGACATAAGAGGTTAAAGGTTTGTCTTTTGTTGCTGGTGTAATTTCTACTTTATTGTTGCAGGCTGACAATAAAATGCAAATAATAAAAACGAGGGATAATTTAAGTTTCATTAAAAATAGATTAGTACATTTATAGACATCTAATATAAGAAAATGAATAACAATAGATTATCTCTCGTTTTAATTTTTATTTGCATTGTCTTTAGTTGTAGCACTCCCTCGACATCACTTGATTCCATAGTACCGAACATTGTTCCCGTACCTATGAAGCAAAAAATGAAGGAAGGACAGTTTTCAATGAGCTCCAAAACAAGATTGAATTATAATGAGGATTTCAAGATCTCCGCTCGATTTTTGGAATCGTACCTTACGAATGGAAATCAAATGAAATTAAATGAAGGCGAAGGAGGAAATGTCATTTCGTTTGAAAAAGATGAGCAAATGGAGAATGCAGAGGGATACAAGTTGGTTGTCTCATCTGAAGAAATAAAAATAATAGCTCCAACGGATCAAGGTGCATTCTATGCAGTGCAGAGCTTGAGGCAATTGCTACCTGTGAGTTTCGAAACAGGAAGTTACAAAGGAAGTGAAGTAGGCATCAAATGCATGGAGATAGAAGATGAACCTCAGTTTTCATACAGAGGGATGCACTTGGATGTTGGACGTCATTTTTTCTCCACGACATTCATAAAACAATATATTGATGCTCTGGCAATGCTTAAAATGAATACGTTTCATTGGCATTTGACCGAAGATCAAGGTTGGCGCATCGAAATAAAGAAGTACCCAAGACTAAATGAAATAGCAGCATATAGAAAGGAGACATTGGTAGGTCACTACAATGATCAACCACACCAATTCGACGGGAAGAGATATGGTGGGTTTTATACTCAAGAAGAAATAAAGGATATCGTTGAATATGCTTATAATCGTAATGTGACGATAATTCCAGAAATAGAAATGCCTGGACATTCTCAAGCAGCAATAGCGGCATATCCGGAATTGGGTTGTACGGACGAACCAATAGAGGTGGCGACCAAATGGGGTGTTTTCGAAGAAATATATTGCACAAAGGAAGAAACCTTTGCCTTCGTCGAAGATGTCTTGGATGAGGTTTTGACTTTGTTTCCTAGCAAGTACATACACATTGGAGGGGACGAAGCTCCAAAGACAAGATGGAAGAATTGTAGCGATTGCCAAAGAAGAATAAAAGAGGAAGGTCTAAAAGACGAGCACGAGTTGCAAAGCTATTTCATTTCTCGTGTAGAGAAGTACTTGAACGGGAAAGGACGTCAAATCATTGGCTGGGATGAAATCTTGGAAGGCGGTTTGGCCCCAAATGCAACGGTAATGTCTTGGAGGGGGACAAAGGGAGCAGTAGCTGCTGCAAAGGAAAGGCACAATGTCATTAATACAACGACTTCGCATTGCTATTTTGATTATTATCAATCGACAAATGAGGGAGAACCAATTGCCATTGGGGGCTTTTTACCCTTGGAAAAGGTATATGGATTCAATCCCATTCCAGAAGAGTTGAATGAAGATGAACAAAAATACGTGTTGGGAGCACAAGGCAATGTATGGACAGAGTATATGTCTACAGAGGATAATGTAGAGTATATGGTGTATCCTCGTATCATGGCAATGAGTGAAGTGGTGTGGTCCAAAGACGAAAACAAAGATTATGACGATTTTGTTTCCAGAGTTGAAAAGTTCAATGAAAGATTGGATGTGTTGGACGTCAATTATGCCAATCACATATACGAAGTGGGAGGTGAGTTGCATACGGAAGGAGTCATACAAAGTTTTGCATTGAAGACGGTGACGAAAGACAAAGACATTCGTTATACCACAGATGGCAGTGATCCAAATATTTTATCCCAAATATATAAGGAACCAATAGCCATGACCAAAAGCATGGTAATCAAAGCAGCCGTGTTCAATGCCGAAAAGCAATTGGGAGGTTTGTTCAAGCAAGAGTTCAAATACCATAAGGCAGTCGGAAAAAAATTGACTTTAAATGTACAACCAAACAAAACATATGGTGGAAGAGGGGAAAAAGGATTGATCAATGGAATTAACGGAAGCAATGCTCGTTTTGGAGACAAGGAATGGTTGGGTTTCTGGGGAGACGACTTGGAAATCACAATCGATTTGGGAGAGATAACCGAAATCAAATCCATCGAGACACGTTTTCACAATGCAAACGGACAATGGGTATATGCCCCAAAAACGATGGAAATCTTATTTGACAAAGATGATGGAATTCCTAGTGTAATAATTTTAGACTCCAACGAGTTAATAGTAAAAGCCAAGCTCGAAAAGATTGCGAAATCCAGATACATTACGCTTAAAGTTCCCAGTTTCGGAATAATCCCTGAAGGCTCCCAAGGAGCAGGTAGCAAGGCATGGACGTTTATCGATGAGATTGTCGTGAATTAACTTAGCTTTGATAATCAAATAAAACATTAATTAACCCTTAAAATAGTTCCGCTTTCAAGGAAATGAATAATATGACTTTAGAAATCTGCGCAAGCTCCTATCAATCTGCAATCAATGCACAAGAAGCTGGAGCACATCGAATCGAATTATGTAGTGAGTTGGCTATTGGAGGAATAACTCCAAATTACGGATTGTTGAAAACCGTGGTCGAAGCATTGTCAATTCCAGTATTTGTTCTAATACGCCCAAGGAGTGGAAACTTCACCTATTCGGAAGCGGAATTCGACATAATGAAAAACAACATCCAACTTTGCAAGGATTTAGGCTGTGCAGGGATTGTTTCTGGAGTTTTAAATGAAGACAACACCATAGATTTGGGTAGAACGAAGGCGTTGATTGAGCTATCCAAACCAATGCCTTTCGTGTTTCATCGAGCCTTCGACTGGACTCCAAATCCTTTTGAGTCCATAGAACAGTTGGTAGATCTTGGTGTGGAAAGAGTTTTGACCTCTGGCCAAGAAACATCGGCAGCGAAAGGAATTGATCTGTTAAGACAGTTGAAAGAAAAGACAAGTGAGAGGATCACAATATTGCCAGGAGGTGGCATCAATTCCGAAAATGCAATGGTTTTCAAAACTGCGGGTTTTTCAGAAATACACGCATCGGCTACAACTATTCATCCAGTGAACAAAGTACCAAGAATACCAATGAACAGTGACAAGTTCTTTGATGAAAGCGTGTTGGTCGTTTCGGATGAAGAAAAAATAAAGGCCATTTTAGAAAATACTAACAATGACAATGAATAGACTGTTCTTATTGCTTCTATTGACGATGATAAGTTGTAAAACGGACGATTCCCCAAAAACAAACCATTTGAATGAGAATTGGACTTTTAGGAATCTCAAGGATACGATATGGCATGAAGCGAAAGTTCCAGGAGAAGTACATTCGGATTTGTTTAGAAATAAAAAGATAGAAGATCCATTCGTAGCCAACAACGAGTTGGATTTGCAATGGATTTCTGCTGAAGATTGGGAATACAAGACCGATTTCACAGTTGCCGAAGAAATACTCTCAAAGAAACACTTGGAGTTGGAGTTCAAAGGTTTGGATACCTATGCAAGCGTGTTTTTGAACGACAGCTTAATTTTGAAGAGCAACAATGCCTTTCGTGAATTTTCGGTAGACGTAAAGACAATCTTAAAACTTGAAAATGAGTTGCGAATCGTTTTTGAAAGTGTTGCAAAGGCGGAAATTTTGGCTCAGAACAAACTACCTTACAAACTTCCTGTGGAAAATCGTGTTTTTACGAGGAAGCCACAATTTCATTATGGATGGGATTGGGGACCAGTTTTAACGTCTAGTGGTGTGTCTAGACCTGTCAAATTAAAATCTTGGAATGATTTTAAAATTGAAGATGTGTATTTCAATCAAATAACGTTGAATGACTCCATAGCAGAGATTGAGGCGCAATTTGAGGTGGAATCGTCCATAGAGGAACCAATTGTAGTTGAGATCTATGTGGATGAGATTTTAAATGAAAAGGTGGAACTCGTTGGAATAAGCAAAAAGTTTTCGATACCATTTCAAATAGAAAACCCTAAGAGGTGGTGGCCGCACAATGTAGGAGTCCCCCATTTGTACAACATAAAGGCCATCGTAAGGGAAGGAAGGAGAACTTTGGATGTCCATACTCTTAAAAAAGGGTTGAGAACAATAGAACTCATTACTGAAAAAGACAGCATTGGGGAAACATTCTATTTTAAAGTCAACGGAATGGCAGTCTATGCAAAGGGAGCCAATTACATTCCACAACATAGTTTTCAGAATCAAGTCGAGAAAAGCAATTATGAGAATCTGTTGGATGATGCCGTGGAGGCCAATATGAACATGCTTCGCGTCTGGGGAGGAGGGATTTATGAAAATGATGTGTTTTACGAGCTATGTGATGCCAAAGGCATTATGGTATGGCAAGATTTCATGTTTGCCTGTGCCATGTATCCAGGAGATGAGGCTTTTATGAATAACGTAAGACAAGAAACCATAGACAATGTGAAACGACTACGAAATCATAGTTCCATCGCATTATGGTGTGGAAACAATGAAAATAACGAGGGATGGCATCGATGGGGATGGCAATCAGGGAGAGGAGAAGAAGAAAAAAAAGAGATATGGGGCAATTACCTGAAACTGTTCGATACCCTGTTGCCAGAAATTGTAGGCGAATATCACAAAGAAATCGATTATTGGGAAAGTTCACCACGTCATGGGAGAGGTAATCCATTGTATAAAACTGAAGGAGATGCCCACGATTGGTGGATTTGGCACGACGAATACCCTTTTGAGCACTTATTGGATGCAGTACCTCGTTTTATGAGTGAATTTGGATTCCAATCGTTTCCAAGCTATGAAGCCATTAGGTACATCAATGGTACCGATAGCATTTCCGTATCGACCAAAGCATTCGATACGCATCAAAAGCATCCAAGGGGGTATTCCATAATAAAGAACTATATGGAACGGGACTACCCAATTCCCGACAATGACGAAGATTACGTGTATGTGAGCCAATTGCTCCAAGCCAACGGGATGGTTTTGGGATTCGAAGCGCAGCGTAGAGCAAAACCATACAATATGGGGACGCTATATTGGCAGCTTAATGATTGTTGGCCAGCGATATCATGGTCCAGTATCGATTTTTTAGGTAATTGGAAAGCCATGCATTACAAGACAAGGAAAGCATTCAAAGATGTTTTAATTTCGTCAAGAGTAGTCAGCGATACATTAAATACCTACATTGTCAATGACGATTTAGAAGCGTACGAAGGGGATTTGAGCATTGAAATCATAGATTTCAATGGGAAGGTACTGCATCAAGTCTCTAAATCGATTCAAGTGAAAGCAAATAGTAGCGCAATCGAAAATCAATTGGATTTAAAGGCATTGCAAATAAATAAAGAAGAAGTGTTTGTTTTGTCAAGATTTGGAAACGAGTCAGCCATCTTTTATTTGACCAAGTATAAAAATTTGAAATTGAAGCAAGGAGAGATTCAAAGAAAAATCAAGAAAACCGAAAAGGGGTTTGCAGTGGAGTTGTCTAGCAACGTACTACAAAAGGATGTCTTTTTGTATGGTGACGCAAAAGGTCATTTCTCCGACAATTTCTTCGATTTGTTGCCCAATGAGACAAAAGTCATTCACTTTGATACTGAAGCATTGGAGTTGAAAGACTTGAAATTGAAAGCGTTCAATGCTCTAATCGAATAAATGTACAATTACCATATATTTAACAATCAGGTGAATATATAATTGTCATTAAGAATTATATTTGCATTAAATAGATAACGATACATGCGGTTTCTCATCCCACTAATCATAGCATCAATAGTTTTTCTTCTTATTGAGCTCTATGCTTTCCAAGCATTGAAAACGATTACGAAGAACAAGTGGATACAATGGCTTTGGATTTTTATGGCCATTGCAATATATGCATACTTGTTCTATGTACTTTTTACAACTCCAAGAACGGCAGGACAAACCAAGGGATTCCAAATGGCAGTCGGGTTTCTGTTGACGTTTTTAATACCAAAGGCAGTCATTCTCTTGGTAATGTTTGGTGAAGACATCTTTAGAGGGGCATCGACATTGATTTCTAGATTTGGAGCTTCGGAAACACAACCAATGGCAGGTAGACGTGAATTTGTATCTAAGTTGGCATTAGGCATTGCAGCCATCCCCTTCATATCTTTCTTGTATGGCGTTGTACAAGGAAGATACAATTACAAGGTCTTAAAATACAAATTGACCTTCGATGATTTGCCCGAAGCCTTCGATGGTTTTACAATTACGCAAATTTCGGACATTCATTCTGGAAGCTTTACGAATAGAGAAAAGATAGAATATGGGGTAAACATGATCAATGAGCAGCAATCCGACCTCATGCTGTTTACGGGAGACATTGTAAACAACAAGGCTGAGGAGATGAACGATTGGATAGATGTCTTTAAAATCTTGAAAGCTCCTTTTGGAAAATATTCAGTATTGGGAAACCACGATTATGGTGATTATGTAAAGTGGAACTCGACAGAAGATAAAATAAACAACTTTCAAGCTGTAAAGGACATTCACCCTAAGATAGGATTCGACTTGTTGTTGAATGAAAATAGGTACATTGAAAAAGATGGACAGAGAATAGCTTTGGTAGGTGTGGAAAACTGGGGAAAGGGATTTAATCAAGCAGGGGATTTGGAAAAGGCATCGAAAGGTATTTCCAATGAAGATTTCAAGATTTTAATGACTCATGACCCATCACATTGGGAGTATGAGGTGAAACATGACAAGAAGCATTATCATCTATCCCTTAGTGGTCACACGCACGGTTTGCAAATGGGGATAGAAATCCCGGGGTTTTTCAAGTGGAGCCCTTCCCAATATGCTTATAAGCAATGGGCAGGATTGTACAATGAATTTGGACGTTTCATAAATGTAAATAGAGGCTTTGGATACCATGCGTTCCCTGGTCGAGTGGGCATATGGCCAGAGATAACCGTAATAGAACTTAAAAGAGGTTCTAAAACGGCTTGAGGTGAAGCCTTGAAAACCCATGTTATTAAAAAATTGTAGCTTTGGAGTAAGAAGTTTAAACCAATACTTTAAATAATGTCAAAATTTGGAGAATTAATAGATGTAGACATTCCCGTCTTGTTGGACTTTTTCACTGACTGGAATGAGCAATCCACTGCAATGCATCCAGTCCTTCGAGATGTTGCTGCCGCACTTGGTGATAAAGCCAAAGTAATAAAGATTGATGTTGATAAGAACAGGGAGTTGTCTGAAGCCTTGAGAGTAAAAGGGTTACCAACTCTAATAATCTATAAAAATGGCGAAATGAAGTGGAGACAAAGTGGAGAGCAGGATGCCAACACGCTAATAAGCATCATACAACAGTACATTTAAACTGTTTCTATGGCTTTGAATTGATACCCTTTCTTGCAAAAGTGTTCCAAAACTTTGGGAAGGGCATACATCATGTTTCTTGAAGCTTTCTCGCTATCGTGAAATACAATGACATCCCCATTGGAAACGTTGTCGACGATGTTTTTTAGACACTGCTCTTTGGATGTTTTACAATCCCAATCGTAGGCAATTATGCTCCACATGATAATCTTATAGCCCAGTTCGATCAAAGCCTTGCCTTGACTATTTTTAATCTTTCCAAAAGGCGGCCTAAATATTTTTTCATCTTTATGGCAATTATGAGTCTCATTGTTTTTTCTTTTGAATTCAGAGAGAGAAAGATCTATGATACGTTGAGCTTCTTCCACATTATGCAAGTAGGTTTCAGTGTGTGTTTTCCAGCCTTTCAAATGATTGTGGGTATGATTCCCGATGGCATGCCCTTCTTTTAGTATGGATTCGAAAATGGAAGGATGATTCTCGACATTGTTTCCAATGCAAAAAAAAGTGGCTTTGGCATTGTGTGCTTTCAATGTTTTCAATGTCCACTCTGTAATTTTTGGGGTGGGACCATCATCGAAAGTAAGATACAATGTTTTGTCTTTAGACGAAAAATCCCAAACATAGTTTGGGAATATTCGTTTTATGATCTTTGGTATTTTAGTGGGAAAAAAATTCAAGGTGTAAATTTTATTCTTCAGCTTGTATGTTCGTGTCTCGAGGAATGCTGATCTCCTCTTCCAAAGGAATTTCATCCTCTTGTTCCTGAGGGAAGATGTCATTAAATAACTGCTCGTAATTGCGGAAAATCAAAAATTCCTTTTCCCCGAAGTCCTCATCATATTCGGCAAGCACTATTATTAAAGCGCGATAGCGTTCCAAATCCGTGTAGATCTCCATTCTGTTGTTTATTTGGTTTTCAAAACTCAACTCACTGTAGTACTTGAGATTTTCTTGGTATTTCACGGAGACGTCCTTAAAGAGTTTCCTTGCCTTTTCTTTGGCATTGGTTTCGTAATAGGCTCCAATGTAAGGTTCCAATAGCGTGTAGTAGCCAAATTTGTCGACAGGCATATTGGTCATCGCAATGTCTGCTATTTCCTCGGCTTTGTCCAACTGTTCTTCTTTGATTAGCTGTTCAATCAACCTAGCCAAATTGCCCCTGTAGGTGATTGAGTTTCTTCTAGTTTCAGGATCATGGTAAATGTCGTCGCTACCACTATTTCCCCAATCCCAATTTTTAACCTTGTTGTACATCAACTCGCTGTCGACACGCCCCATGTCAAAGGGGTTTGCACGATCTACTGGTGTTGCAATGGGTACTAGCTTGTAAACCATTCCGTCCAATTGCAAGTAGTCTTCCATCCAAATGTAATCGTCAGAGCCAAAAGCACCTCCAGTAAAGTATATAGGGCGTTTCCAGTCGTTGTTGGCTACTATGTCCAACATTAGCAAACGCTGTTTGTAAATGGCACTTTCTTTGATTTTAATGTCTATGTAGGGAACTATTTCATCAGCATCCTTCGCCTTCACTATCCCGTTTGCTAGAACGGATTCCTTGTTTACAGGGATTCTTATGTTCTCCACAGGGAAATAGTTGGTATTTCTATATTGTGATGGATACTGGTTGGGATCCTCTCCTTGAAGCTCTAAAACACGCTTGAACTTGGTTTTGGGATTGTCACTGGTCACAAAGTCCATGAAGTCTTTGATCAATAGCGTGTCTTTGCTATAGATTGGTTTTTCTTCACCAGTCTTGGGGTCTTCATAATATGTACGTTTCATGATGTACTCCCGCGTACCAAATTTATATTGATCGTGGGTAAGTTGAGAAGGTATTGGGTCACTTTCGTAAGCCTTTCGTTTCATCTGGTCTATGTACCAATCAGTTTGGAACAAACTGGTGTTTACAACACGGACGTCAGTCCTGTAGCCTTCTATCTCTTGGGCATACCAAAGCGCAAAGGTGTCGTTGTCTCCAATGGAAAACAAGATGCCGTTTTCGGCACAGGAATCCAAGTATTTTTTGGCCATGGCTTTCGCCGTGTATTTTCCGGACCTGTCGTGGTCGTCCCAATTGTTTGCTGCAAGAATTGAAGGAACCAATATTAAGCAAACTATGGTTATGGCTGGAGCCAACAATGCGCTTTTAACCTTGTTTCTCAACACATCGAAAATTGCATAGACGCTAAAACCAATCCAAATGGCAAAGACATAGAAGGAACCTACTACGGAATAGTCTCGTTCTCTTGGTTCAAAAGGTCTTACATTGGTATATACTTGTATAGCCAAACCAGTAAACAAGAAGAAGACTAACAAGACCCAAAACATCTTTTTGTCTTTGTTGAACAAGAAGAACAAACCAACCAATCCGAATAGAAGAGGTAGGAAATAATAGGTGTTCCTTGCTTTGTTGTTTTTTACATCACTTGGAAGATTGTCTTGAGATAGTCCCAGAAGCATCGAATCCAATGCATTTATACCACTAATCCAATTTCCGTGGTTGTCATATTTTCCTTGTACGTCATCTTGTCTTCCAGTGAAATTCCACATGAAATAACGCCAGTACATGTATCCCAGTTGATATTGGAGCATATAGGTTATGTTGCTGGATAGAGATGGTTTTTCTATGTCGAGGTATTGATTGTATTCCTTTAGGAACTTGTTGTAGCCTTCATAGTCGATGTTGCCCTTTGCAACTTCGTTCTTGAATTGGGATATGAGTCCTTTTATGTTATTCAATCCTTTGCTGGAGTAAATGGACAGTTCTTGTTGATAAGTTGCCATGAAGGCATCGAACTCACTTTCTGTAAGTTGTTGATTTTCGTATTTGTAGAGGAACTGTTCTATCTTCCTCTTTACGGTAGGGTCAATGATGTAATCAGCCTTTATGTTGAAATCCAAAAAACCGGAAAACATCAAGTAGTTTTCTGCATTTTCGGCGCTCCACATCCTTGGCAATATCGAAGCATGTTTGGAATTGTAGTTTTGCTTTGCCTTTTTCCAATCGTTGACAACGACGTATTTTCCCAACTTTTCATTTTTCTCATACTTTGGTTTGTCATCTATGTAAGGCGTGTCCTCATCTAAACCAGAATATTGATCAGTGAACAGCGGGCCATAGAACAAGTGAGTTTCCGGATACTGTTCTAAATTGTAATAGGCCAATAATTCTCTGGCACTCGAAGGATTGTTTTCATTGATTACGACATTGGCATTGGCACGAATGGGCAACATTAGCCAAGAAGAAAAACCAATTACTATGAAGGTAATGCAGAGAATACCTGTGTTGATGTGTTTGTAACCTTTTTCTCTTGTGTATTTCAAGCTAAGGTAAATTGCGGCAATTAACAACAAACCTGCTATGATCGAACCAGAGTTGAAGGGTAGTCCTACGGTATTGACAAAGAAGATTTCCAGGACACTGAATAATCTTAAGATGTTGGGAGCTAGTAATTTGAATATGAACAGCAAAATGGCAACGGAAACGACGTTGGCAATTAAGAAATTTTGTATCGTAACCGTTTTATAATTTTTAAAATAGTAGATCAATCCGATGGCTGGAATGGTAAGAAGCCCCATGAAGTGAACACCAAATGACAAGCCAATGACAAAGGCGATTAAGATAAGCCAACGGTTGCCTCTGGGTTTGTCCATGTCACGTTCCCAACGTAAGGCCAAGTAGAATAAAATGGACATAATTAAGGTGGCCATTGCGTAAACTTCAGTCTCTACGGCATTGAACCAAAAGGAATCCGTAAATGTAAATGCTAGACTGCCAACAAGGGCACTACCTAATATAGCTTTGATTTTTCCATCTGAAAGATTATCATTTCCAATGATCTTTTGTAGCAATAGGGAAATGGTCCAAAACATAAATAAAATGGTAAAGGCACTGGATACTGCACTTACCATGTTCAACATCAACCCTATTTGAGTTGGATCGAAAGCAAAGGAAGAGAACATTGCCCCAAGCATTTGGAATAATGGAGCTCCAGGCGGGTGTCCAACCTGCAGCTTTGCAGAAGTCAATATGTATTCTCCTGCATCCCAATAACTCACCGTAGGTTCTACCGTTAAGCTATATGTTATTAATGCAATTAAAAAAGCGAACCAACCAAATATGTTGTTCCATTTTTTAAAGTTGATTGTAGTCATTTATATTTATGTTAATTATGATGGCGAATTTAGTAATAATTATTAAACGGTGCGCGTTTTTAAGTTAACGTTAAGGATTGTGAAATATTTTTTTTAAAAAATCTTTGTGGATATGATTATTCGTTTTATATTTGCACCCGCAATCAGTTATTGGCCTATGGTGTAACTGGCAACACGTCTGTTTTTGGTGCAGAAGAGTCTAGGTTCGAGCCCTAGTGGGCCAACAAAAAAAGTCTTCCTTTAAAGGAAGACTTTTTTGTTTTATAAAATAAGTGCTAGCTTATATCTTAAAGGTTATCACAGGTCTTTTTGCATGGTTTACCAAATCTTCACTTAAACTGCCATTGAAAAAATGGGCAATGCCTTGTCTGCCATGAGTGCTTATTCCTATTAGGTCGGCATCGATGATGTGAGAGAAGTTTAAAATGCCTTTCTCTACAGTTTCATCATTGTAGATGTTAATGGTGTAGTTCTTAAAGTCGGTGTTCTTGATGAATTCACTTATTCTAACCTTTGCGGCTGCCGTAGTTGTGAAATTGCCAACTGTATTGACCATTAGCAAATGTATTTTGGCATTGAAGGCATTTGCGAGTTTTATGGCCTGCTTGTAGGTTTCCTTGTTGTCATTTTTAAAATCCGAGGCAAAAACGAATTCCTTGATGTCAAAGTCCTTGTGTTCGTTTTTAATTACCAAAACTGGGGTTTCGGAGGTGCGTACGACCTTTTCTGCATTAGAGCCGATAAACATTTCCTTTAAACCGTCTGCTCCGTGGGAGCCCATTACAATCAGGTCGACGTCATTTGTCCTGCATGTTTCCAATATGCCGGTGGCTATGTCATGAAAATCTACCATTTCATGGATAGTGATGTCTTTGAGGTAGTCTTTGCTCATGACCTCTTCAAATTCCTTGTGGGCTAATTTCATGAAATATACGGCCTCGGGTAAATCTGTAGGAGTCCCTCCGTCATTGAGTTGGGTTAGTGGAAGATCTAACATGTGCAAGAGAATCAATTCACAGTCATGCTTCCTTGAAAGTTGAGCGGCTACTTTTATGGCATTTTCAGCTTCATTGGAAAAATCTGTTGGAACAAGTATTTTTTTCATAAGGCGGTTTGGTTTGGTGTGAAACATAAATTTAATAAAAAAATTGATTTTTTATAAGTTATGAAAATCAATAAAAATGTGTATATTTGCACCGTTGAAAGAAAAAAGAAAGGTGAGGGGACATAAAGTCCCCTCTTTTTATACTTGAAAATGTTTGTAACCACTGTTAAAGATTTGCTAGAGGAGGCTCTGTTGGAAAGAAAAGATCTGTTTTTGATAGATTTTTCCATTTCAGGAGAGAATTTGATTAACATCATAATCGATGGAGACAATGGTGTCAAAGTCGAAGACTGCATGTATTTAAGTAGAGCCATTGAACATAATTTGGATAGAGAGGAACAAGATTTTTCTCTTGAAGTGGCATCAGCAGGTGCAGCGTCACCTTTAAAGTTGCCCAGACAATATAAAAAGAACATTGGGCGTGTCTTGGAAGTGAAGATGCAAACAGAAACAATAGAAGGAGAACTTACAAATGCTTCTGATGAAGCTATTGATGTAGAATGGAAAGCCAGAGAGCCCAAACCCGTAGGTAAAGGTAAGGTGACCGTTCAAAAGAAAAGAAATATTGCATACAATGACATTGTAGAGGCAAAAGTGATGATAAAATTTTAATTCAGTAGAGTTATGGAAAATCTTGCGTTAATTGAGTCGTTTTCGGAATTTAAGGACGATAAATTAATCGATCGTGTAACGTTGATGGCAATTCTAGAAGATGTTTTTAGAAATGCTTTAAAAAAGAAGTTTGGAGATGATGATAACTTCGATATAATTATTAACCCAGACAAAGGTGATTTAGAGATATGGAGGAATAGAATTGTTGTAGCCGATGGAGAGGTGGAAGAACCCAATCAGGAAATATCTTTGACTGAAGCACGTAAAATTGAGCCGGATTTTGAAGTAGGGGAAGATGTATCCGAAGAAGTTAAATTAATAGACCTTGGTCGTAGAGCCATTTTGGCATTGCGTCAAAACTTGATCTCAAAAATACACGAACATGACAATACCAACATCTTTAAGCAGTTTAAAGATTTGGAAGGAGATATTTACACGGCAGAAGTGCATCATATCCGACATAGAGCCGTTATTTTGTTGGATGATGAAGGAAATGAGATTATCTTGCCAAAGGATAAGCAGATACCTTCGGACTTCTTTAGGAAAGGAGACAATGTTAGAGGTATCATAGACAGTGTTGAACTCAAAGGAAACAAGCCTGCCATAATCATGTCTCGTACATCTCCAAAGTTCTTGGAGAAGTTGTTTGAGTCTGAGATACCAGAAGTATTCGATGGATTGATTACTATTAAGAATGTGGTGAGGATACCTGGAGAAAAAGCTAAGGTGGCAGTGGATTCCTATGATGATAGAATAGATCCTGTAGGAGCTTGTGTAGGAATGAAAGGATCTAGGATTCATGGAATCGTTCGTGAGTTGGGGAATGAAAACATCGATGTGATAAATTATACAAGCAACCTTCAGTTGTATATAACAAGAGCATTGAGCCCAGCAAGAGTTACCTCTATAAAGATTGATGAGGAAAACAAGAGAGCAGAGGCTATATTGAAACCAGAAGAAGTAAGCAAAGCCATTGGTCGTGGAGGACACAATATTCGATTGGCGGGTCAGCTTACTGGTTATGAGATAGATGTGTTTAGGGAAGGAGCCGAAGAAGATGTGGAATTGAGAGAGTTCTCAGATGAAATTGAAGGATGGGTGATTAAAGAATTCAGCAAAGCTGGAATGGATACTGCAAAGAGTGTATTGGAACAAGACGTTGCAGATTTGGTGAAAAGAACAGACTTAGAAGAGGAAACAATTCTAGATGTTATAAGAATTCTTAAGGAAGAGTTCGAAGATTAACATATATTTGGAGTAAAATTAAAGGTTAAAGGCAATTTATGGCTGAAACGATTAGATTAAATAAAGTATTACGTGAGCTGAATATCTCTTTAGATCGAGCTGTGGAATTTTTGGATTCCAAAGGTATCGAGATAGAGAAGCGCCCGACTACGAAAATATCAGAGGAAACCTATAAGGTCCTTTCTGGTGAGTTTCAAACAGATGCTAGTAAAAAAGTAGCTTCTCAAGAAGTTAGTGAAGCTAAGCTTAAGGAAAAAGAGGACTTGCGTATCAAACGAGAGAAAGAACTTGAAGCCAAGCAAAAAGAACTTGAAGCAAAAGAAGAAGCTAGGAAAAAAGAAGTCGTGAAAGCTGCTAAACCTTTATCTGGACCAAAAACCATCGGTAAGATAGATTTAGACTCGAAAAAGAAGGAAGAGGTTGAAGACAAGAAACCTGAAGCTCCAAAAAAAGAAGAAAAAGCAGAAGTCAAAGATACGCCCAAACCTGAAGTTGTTAAAGCTGCGAAAATACTTTCTGGACCAAAAACCATCGGTAAGATAGATTTGAGTCCCAAGAAGAAAGAAGTTAAGCAGACTCCTAAACAAGAAATTCCTAAACAAGAAACTGCAAAGGTAGAGACTCCTAAGGTCGAATCTAAGGTTGTTGAGTCTAAAAAAGAGGAGACAAGCAAAGGGGATGCCAAAACAATTGTAACTCCCGAGGGAGAGAAAATTGTTGAAGAGAAAGTGCAAACTCAATATCAGAAACTTTCTGGCCCAAAGATAGCTGGAGATAAAATAGATCTATCTCAGTTCAACAAGCCTAAGAAAAAGAAGGAAGAGAAGAAGTCAGACGATTCAAACAAGAAGAAACGTCGTCGCATATCCAAGCCTGGAGACAATAAACCTGGATCAAACAACAATAATAGAGGAGGAAATGACAGGTTCAAAGGAAAGAAACCTGGTCAAGGAAGACGTAACATTGTTAAAGAGGAACCAAGTGAGGAAGACGTAAAGAAACAAGTACGTGAAACACTTGAGAAGCTTCAAGGAAAGTCCAGCAAAGGTAAAGGGGCGAAGTATAGAAGAGACAAGAGGGATCAACATAGAGAACAAACTGAGATTGATCAACAAATAGAAGCAGCTGAAAGCAAGATTCTCAAGGTGACGGAGTTCGTTACGGCGAGTGAAGTTGCTACGATGATGGACGTTCAGGTAACTCAAATCATCTCCGCATGTATGTCTTTGGGAATGATGGTGACAATGAATCAGCGTTTGGATGCTGAAACCTTGACCATCGTAGCTGAAGAATTTGGATTCAAAGTGGAGTTCGTAACTGCAGACATAGAGGAGTCCATAGTCGAAGTCGAAGACAAACCTGAGGATTTAATAGAACGTGCGCCAATCGTAACAGTGATGGGACACGTTGATCACGGTAAGACATCGCTTCTGGATTACATACGTAAGGAGAATGTGATTGCAGGAGAGTCTGGAGGAATCACGCAGCACATAGGTGCCTATGGTGTGGAATTGGACAACGGTCAGAAAATAGCATTTTTGGATACTCCAGGTCACGAAGCCTTTACGGCAATGCGTGCACGTGGAGCACAAGTTACTGACATTGCGATAATCGTCGCAGCAGCAGATGACGACATCATGCCGCAGACAAAAGAAGCAATATCACATGCGCAAGCAGCAGGAGTACCTATCGTATTTGCGATAAACAAGATAGATAAGCCAGATGCGAATCCTGAAAAGATTAAAGAAGGATTGGCACAAATGAACCTATTGGTTGAAGATTGGGGTGGTAAGATACAATCTCATGACATTTCGGCCAAAATGGGAACTGGGGTAAAAGAGTTGTTGGAGAAGGTATTGCTTGAAGCTGAATTGTTGGAGTTGAAGGCAAACCCAAGAAAACCAGCAGTTGGTACGGTAGTGGAAGCATATTTGGACAAAGGACGTGGATATGTGTCTACGGTATTGGTTCAAGCAGGAACCTTGAGAATAGGTGATTATGTACTCGCTGGTAAAAACAGTGGTAAGGTTAAGGCAATGCAAGATGAACGAGGTAACGACGTGAAAGAAGCAGGGCCATCGACACCAGTATCCATTCTAGGATTGGATGGCGCACCACAAGCAGGAGACAAGTTCAACGTATTTGCAGACGAACGTGAAGCAAAACAAATAGCAACGAAACGTACGCAATTGCAGCGTGAGCAGGATGTTCGTACGACGAAGACATTGACACTGGCAGAAATTGGACGTCGTATAGCCTTAGGAACGTTCAAGGAACTAAACATCATACTCAAAGGAGATGTGGATGGTTCTGTTGAAGCATTGACTGACTCATTCCAAAAACTGTCAACTGAAGAAATTCAAGTCAACATCTTGCACAAGGGAGTTGGAGCGATAACGGAAAGCGACGTATTGTTGGCTACGGCTTCAGATGCGATCATAATTGGATTCAACGTACGACCAGTTGGAAATGCAAGAACAATAGCCGATAGAGAGGAAGTGGACATCAGAACATATTCCATAATCTATGATGCCATAAACGATCTCAAAGATGCAATGGAGGGAATGTTGTCTCCAGAGCTGAAGGAAGAGATTACGGGAACGGCGGAAATCAGAGAAATCTTCAAGGTGTCCAAAGTTGGAACCATTGCAGGTTGTATGGTTATGAATGGTAAGATATTCAGAAGCTCCCAAATACGTTTGATTAGAGATGGAGTAGTTGTATATACTGGCGAATTGGCTTCATTGAAGCGATTCAAGGATGACGTCAAGGAAGTAGCCAAAGGTTACGATTGTGGTATGCAAATCCATAATTACAACGATGTCAAGGAATGGGATACGATAGAAGCATTCCATGAGGTGGAAGTCAAGAAGAAATTGAAATGATATATAAGAGATTGTTTGTAACGATCAAAAAAAAGCGACCATCTGGTCGCTTTTTTTATTTCTTCTTCTTTTTTTTGGGTTTGAACCAAAAGGCGGCAGGGAATTTTTCCTGAATCTTGACAAGTGCCCTATCGGCTTCAAGTCGGGTTCTAAAATTGCCAACCCAAACCTTGTAATTTGGAGTCTCGTATTCCATTTTGGTAGGCCATTGCTTAAAGGTGTAAAGAAAGCCGGTTTTTACATTTTCAGCTTTGTTTCTACCACCTGAAAATATCTGAATTTTATAGCGTCCGGTATCGTCATCACTTTTGTTTATTTCCTTTTTCAACTCCAACAAAGTGGCAATGGAAGGAGCTTGATTAATGGCTACATTGCCATCCTGTGCGTTGCTCGACATGGAAAAGCCAATCAGGCAAAGACCTAGTAAACAAAGGTTTTTATAAGAAAATCGTTTCATAGATATGTTTTAAGTGGTACAAATGTAAATGTTATTAACTTAATCTTGCCCTAATTTATTATTTAGAATATCTCTAAATTAGAAATTAAGACTTCTCTAACATTTCTAAAATGGAGTATAAGTGTTACTTTTGCCTAAATTTTATAAGCGTATATTTTTCTTGTACATATGAAAAAACCATACCAAAGTTTAGAAGCTAATTTTACTAATAATATGAAACAGGTGATTCACCGTAAGTTAAGCAACAACATTCTTCGTTTAAGCTTGATTGTCTTAATAGCATTTTCTAGTTCACTTTCAGCCCAAGAGGGCGATCCGGCAGCGGGTAAAGCATTGTTCAATACAAACTGTGCGTCTTGTCATAAGTTGGACAAGAAGATGACAGGTCCTGCATTGCGTAATGTTGAAGCACGTTTGGCCGAAGATGAAGGGTTGGATAGGGAATGGTTGTATTCTTGGATCAAGAACAGTGCGGGAATGGTTAAGTCCGGCGATGCATATGCTAACAAGATTTATGCGGAATATAAAGGCGTTGCGATGACGGCCTTTCCTCAATTGTCCAATGTGGACATCGATAATATTTTGGCACATACGGCGAAACCAAAAGAGGTTAAGTCAGAAGGGCCTGTAATAGTGGACTCAGAAGTTAATCCTTCTAGTGATGGAGCTTCAAATAATTTGATATTGGGAGCCTTGGTGTTGTTGTTTGCCTTGTTGGCAGGAGCCTTGGTTTTGGTGAATAGGACGTTGCGCAGTTTTGCACACGAAAAAGGAGTGCAGTTGAATGAGGCACCAAAAGGGATTCCAATTTGGAAGGCGTTTGTGCAAAATCAATTTTTGGTATTGGTAACGGCAATATTCCTATTGTTGGCATCTGGATACTTTGTTTATGGCTACCTCATGCAGGTAGGTGTCAATCAAGGGTATGAGCCAGTGCAAGAAATACACTTCTCCCACAGGATACATGCAGGGGACAACGGAGTGGATTGTAAATATTGTCACTCTTCTGCAAGAGTCAGCAAGACATCTGGGATTCCGTCTCTGAATGTGTGTATGAACTGTCACAAATCCATATCGGAGGTTGCGGATGCAACTGCAACTGCAGAACATAGCAAAGATTTCTACGATGGAGAGATTAAAAAATTATATGCTGCCGTTGGTTGGGATGATGCCAATCAAGAATACACAGGAGAGACCAAGCCGGTAAAATGGACAAGAATTCATAATCTGCCTGACTTTGCATATTTCAATCACTCACAACACGTTTCCGTTGCAGGGGTGGAGTGTCAGACTTGTCACGGCCCTATCGAGGAAATGGAAATTGTTTCCCAACATGCGCCGTTGACAATGGGTTGGTGTATCAACTGTCATAGAGAAACAAATGTGAAAGTTAAGGACAATGCATACTACAGTAAGATTCACGAGCAATTGGCTAAGAAGTATGGTGATTTGGATCAAATCAAAGCCGCTCAGATGGGGGGACTGGAATGTGGTAAATGTCACTACTAAAAGTAATCTTTTGGTAATCCCGATACAAAGAGGGAATCTCTAACAAAGGGATTTAAAACTTTAAAAATAAATTAAGAAGTAATTCAATTATATAATATGTCATCAAACAAGAAATACTGGAAAAGTGTTGAGGAGCTAAAAGAAAATAGCTCTATTGTTGAGACGCTAAAACAAAACGAATTTGTTAAAGAGATTCCAACAGATGAGTTCTTAGGTGATAAGGAAGCATTGGAAGCCTCTTCTACAACGCGTCGTGATTTCTTAAAATATGTTGGTTTTAGCACAGCCGCTGCATCTTTGGCAGCTTGCGAAGGGCCAGTAATAAAATCAATTCCTTACGTAGTTCAGCCAGATACCATTATTCCAGGTGTGGCCAATTATTATGCTACCACGGTGGCGGATGGTTTTGATTTTGCTAGCGTTTTGGTAAAAACTCGAGAGGGTCGTCCAATTAAAATTGAAAACAATGATCTTGCAAGTGCCAATGGTAGTGCAAATGCAAGAGTCAATGCATCGGTTTTAGGTTTGTATGACAGTAAGAGATTGAAGACCCCAATGAAGGGTGAGAGTGTAATCTCTTGGTCTGCATTGCAGGCAGAAACAACACAAAAGCTTGCAGATTTAAGAGATTCTGGAAGACAAATCGTGTTGCTTACGCAAACATACGCCAGCCCATCTACAAGAAAATTGATTTCTGAGTTCAAGGAAAAGTATGTGAATGTAAATCACGTACAATATGATGCAGTATCAGAATCAGCAGCGTTGGATGCGTTTCAAGCCAAATATAAAGAGCGAGCTCTTGCAAATTACGATTTCTCCAAAGCGGCAACGATAGTTTCTGTTGGGGCGGATTTCTTAGGAGACTGGCAAGGTGGAGGCTTTGATTCAGGATATGCAAAAGGACGTGTTCCCAATCATGGGAAAATGTCACGTCATATACAATTTGAATCCAACATGTCTCTTTCTGGGGCAAATGCAGACAAGCGTGTACCATTGACACCAACACAGCAAAAATTGGCTTTGGCCAAATTGCATAGCCTGGTCGTTGGAGGTTCCGTTTCAGTAAATCTTCCGAAGCACATTGATGAAGCTGTTCAAAAGGCAGCAAATCAAGTCGTGAAGGCAGGTAGCAATGGAGTCGTTGTGACGGGTATTCAGGATGTCAATGCTCAAACTGTTGTGTTGGAGATCAACGAGTACATCAAAAGTAAGGCATTCGATACCGTAAATACGATACAAACAAGACAAGGTGACAATTCAAAAATAGCCACATTGATCGCAGATATGAAAGCAGGCAATGTTGGTGCGATCATAATGAGCGGAGTCAATCCAATGTATACTTTGCCAAATGCAAATGACTTTGCAGCTGGTTTGAAGAAAACGGCATTGTCGATCGCATTCTCCATGAAAGTGGATGAAACATCATCTTTGGCACAATACATAGCTGCAGCACCTCATAACTTGGAGTCTTGGGGAGATGTGGAAATAAAGAAAGGACACTTCGGGTTGATACAACCTACGATTCGTCCTTTGTTCGATACAAAACAATTTCAAGAAGTATTGTTGGTGTGGAATGGAAACGATGTGTCATACAATGACTATGTCAAGAACGTATGGAACGAAAGCATATTGAATGGAGCTTCGTTCAACAAGGCATTGCACGATGGTGTCTTTGTAACAACTACAACAGTGCCAACAGGAACGGAAGTTACTTCTGATGCTGTAGAAGCTGCAGGAGGAGAGACTCCTTCTGGAAATGCTGCAAGAGCATTGGCTCAAGCGACATCAAAAGGAAATGAACTTACCTTGTACACCAAGGTGGGAATGGGAGATGGACAACAAGCCAACAATCCATGGCTGCAAGAATTTCCAGATCCTATCACTAGAACATCTTGGGACAACTATTTGACTGTTTCTGCTATGGATGCAAAGGAAATGGGATTGATCAATGAGCATGAGGCTACAGGAGCCTTGAATGGTAGTTATGCAGATGTCACGGTAAATGGAACTACGATAACAGCACCGGTAATCATCCAACCAGGACAAGCGAAAGGTTCTTTCGGACTGTCTTTCGGGTATGGTAGAACTAGTGCTGGATTGAAAGAAGAAATGAAAACAGGTGTCAATGCCTATGCATTGTACCATGGTTTCGATACGGTACAAAATGTAACGATAAGCAAAGCAACTGGTATGCACGAGTTTGCTTGTGTACAGTTGCAAAATACATTGATGGGTCGTGGAGACATCATCAGGGAGACCACATTGGAGGTTTTCAATACTAAGGATAGGGGACATTGGAACGCTATCCCTGTGGTATCTTTGAATCACGAGGAAACACCGGTGACTTCTCCAGATGTTGATCTATGGGATGAATTCGATCGTTCTATAGGACATCACTTGAACTTGTCGATAGACTTGAACGCCTGTACGGGATGTGGGGCTTGTGTCATAGCTTGTCATGCTGAAAACAACGTGCCAGTAGTAGGTAAGGAAGAAATTCGTCGTAGCCGTGACATGCACTGGTTGCGTATAGATAGATATTATTCAAGTGAAGATACATTCGCTGAAGACAATGACAAGAAAGACGGATTCTCCGGATTGTCTGGAGACAATGGTTCTTTAGGAGGATTTGGTGAATTGGAAATAGCTGCAGACAATCCACAAGTAGCTTTCCAACCAGTAATGTGTCAACACTGTAATCACGCGCCTTGTGAAACTGTTTGTCCAGTAGCAGCTACATCACATGGTCGTCAAGGACAAAACCACATGGCTTATAACCGTTGTGTTGGTACAAGATATTGTGCAAACAACTGTCCTTACAAGGTACGTCGTTTCAACTGGTTCCTATACAATGGGAATGATGAGTTCGATTACTTCATGAATGACGACTTGGGAAGAATGGTTATTAATCCAGATGTAACGGTAAGATCTCGTGGGGTAATGGAGAAATGTTCCATGTGTATTCAAATGACACAGAAGACGATTCTTGATGCCAAAAGAGATGGACGTGTCATCAAAGATGGAGAGTTCAAAACGGCTTGTTCTGCTGCTTGTAGTAGTGGTGCAATGGCATTTGGAGACATAAACGACAAAAAGAGTGAAGTTGCAAAACTTTTAAAAGACGATCGTATGTATCACTTGTTGGAAAGTGTTGGTACCAAACCTAACGTTCAGTACCATACCAAAGTGAGAAACACGAAAGAAGCATAAAAAAAGATTAATTAACAAACAATTATAAAAGGATTATGGCGTCTCATTACGAAGCACCTATTAGAAGACCTTTAGTTACAGGCGAAAAATCGTATCACGATGTAACTGTTGATATCGCTGCTCCTGTAGAAGGAAAAGCAAACAAACAGTGGTGGATTGTATTCTCAATCGCACTTATCGCATTTCTTTGGGGAATTGGTTGTATCATTTACACAGTATCAACAGGTATTGGAACTTGGGGTTTGAACAAAACCGTGGGTTGGGCCTGGGATATTACTAACTTCGTTTGGTGGGTTGGTATCGGTCACGCAGGAACACTGATTTCTGCGGTACTACTATTGTTCCGTCAAAAATGGAGAATGGCAATTAACCGTTCTGCAGAAGCAATGACGATTTTCTCGGTCGTACAAGCAGGATTGTTCCCAATAATACATATGGGAAGACCTTGGTTGGCATACTGGGTATTACCCATTCCAAATCAATTTGGATCTCTATGGGTAAACTTTAACTCTCCATTGCTATGGGATGTATTTGCAATCTCAACGTATTTGTCTGTATCATTGGTATTCTGGTGGACAGGTTTGTTACCAGATTTTGCAATGATAAGAGATAGAGCCGTCAAGCCATTTCAAAAGAAGATATACAGCTTGTTGAGTTTTGGATGGACGGGTAGAGCTAAGGATTGGCAACGTTTCGAAGAGGTTTCTTTGGTATTGGCAGGTTTGGCAACACCATTGGTACTTTCGGTACACACGATCGTATCCTTCGATTTCGCAACATCGGTAATACCAGGTTGGCACACGACCATATTTCCACCATACTTCGTAGCAGGAGCAATATTCTCCGGATTTGCAATGGTAAATACTTTGCTTATCATCATGAGAAAAGTATGTAATATGGAAGACTATATCACGGTACAACACATCGAGTTGATGAACATAGTGATCATGATTACGGGTTCGATAGTTGGTGTAGCCTATATAACAGAGTTGTTCGTTGCATGGTATTCAGGAGTGGAATATGAACAATATGCTTTCTTGAACAGAGCAACGGGACCTTATGCATGGGCATACTGGGCAATGATGTCTTGTAACGTGTTCTCTCCACAATTCATGTGGTTCAAGAAATTGAGAACGAGCATCATGTTCTCTTTTGCCATCTCGATCGTAGTAAACATAGGAATGTGGTTTGAGCGTTTCGTGATCATCGTAACGTCGTTGCATAGAGATTACTTGCCTTCATCATGGACAATGTTCTCACCAACGTTCGTAGACATAGGGATCTTCATAGGCACGATAGGATTCTTCTTCGTATTGTTCTTGTTGTATTCTAGAACATTCCCTGTAATTGCACAGGCAGAGGTGAAAACAATATTGAAATCTTCTGGAGAGCGTTATAAGAACATTAGAGAAAGAGGAGATAGTTTGGTCGGAACTGGATCCGATGCAAGAACTTCCAATGGGAAGATAGCAACTACTGTTGCCAATGCTTCACCTGAAGCTAAAGTAGACAGTACAGAAAGTGTAAATAGCTTATTGGGAACAATAGGAACTTTTGATCCTAGTACGGAAACACCGGATGACCTTAAAAAGGTAAACGGCATTGGCCCAAAAATGGAACAAGTGCTAAATGGAATTGGTATTTATTCTTTCCTACAAGTTAGCAAAATGACGAAAAAAGAATACGATTTGTTAGATTCAATTACAGGTTCTTTCCCAGGAAGAGCAGAACGCGATGATTGGTCAGGACAAGCTAAAAACTTAATAAACTAGAGAGTAGCATATGGAAGCTTCAAAAGTAATTCACGCTATTTATACCGATGACGATGTTTTAATGGCAGCTGTTAAGAAAGTAAAAGCTGAAAAACATCACATCGAAGAGATATACACGCCGTTTCCGGTTCACGGACTAGATAAGGCAATGGGATTAGCTCCAACGAGAATTGCCATCGCATCATTCATGTACGGATGTGTTGGCCTATGTGTAGCAGTCATAATGATGAATTTCATCATGATTGAAGATTGGCCACAAAACATTGGTGGTAAACCAAGTTTTAGCTATTTGGAGAATATGCCGGCGTTTGTGCCGATCATGTTCGAGCTAACGGTATTTTTTGCCGCTCACTTAATGGTAATTACATTTTACATGCGTAGTAGAATGTGGCCTTTTAAGAAAGCTGAAAATCCAGATCCAAGAACGACAGATGACCATTTCTTAATGGAAATACCAGTACACGGTAATGAAAAGGAATTAGAGAGTCTGTTGGTGGGAACAGGAGCAGTTGAGATAAACATAGTAGATAAAGCGCATTAATTATACAAGATGAAAAGTATCATTAAAATAACAATATTAACAGTAGTTTTAATCTCTTTTGCTTCATGCAAGAAAGATTCTAGACCAAACTATGAGTATATGCCAAACATGTATGAGTCTGTTGGTTATGAAACATACCAAGAGTCCAATGCATTTGCCAATGGAGTTGAAGCTCAGTTGCCAGTTGAAGGTTCTATTCCCAGAGGATATACTCCCTTTGACATAGCCAACACCAATGAAGGCTTCTCGCTAGCCAAAGAAACTTTGAAGAGTCCTTTGGATTCTACAAATGTAGATTTGGCAAGGGGAAAGGAGCTATATGACATCTACTGTGGAATCTGCCATGGCAATAAAGGAAAAGGACAAGGTAAATTGGTGAAGCGTGAAAAAATATTAGGTGTTCCTAGTTATGCGGATGCAGGGCGAGCAATTACAGAAGGAGGAGCCTATCACACTATTTATTATGGTAAGAATGCAATGGGTTCTTATGCTAACCTTATTAACGAGGAAGAACGTTGGCAGGTAATTGCATACGTTTTAAAGTTAAAGGCGGATTTAGAAAAATAAGATTTAGATAAAGTTTATATATAGATATGTACACATTTTCAAATAGACTAAAAATAGCTGCTTTCGTACTAATGCTCATTGGAGCATTGGGTATAGTATACGGTTTCATGGATTCTGATAAAACATTTGACGAAGTAGAGACGATGTTGGCCAATGAATCACATCATGGTGGAGGACACGGAGAAGCAGTTGGTCATGAAGAGACAAATAATCTCGATTCTCACAAAGAAGAAGCTCATAGTGAAAATCATACGACTACCAATGATCATGCATCAGGACACGATAGCGTGGACGAACATACAAAGCACGTAAATCATGTACTGCATGCAGTACACAATAGACCATATTCAGCATTGTACATTGCGGCGTTTTTCTTCATGATGATTGCTTTGGGAGTATTGGCGTTTTATGCCGTACAATATGCTGCACAAGCAGGATGGTCGCCGTTGTTGTTTAGAATAATGGAAGGGATTACATACTATTTGTTGCCAGGTGCATTGATTGTTGTAGCCATAGCTGTCTTTGCTGGTGATCACATCTTCGTTTGGATGAATCCGGACATGGTTAAAGAAGGTAGCCCAAAATATGATGCTTTGGTTGCTGGAAAAAAAGGCTGGTTAAATACTACAGGATTTGTCATTAGAGCATTGGTGTTTATTGGAGGATGGAGTGCTTATAGATATTTTTCAAGAAAATTCTCTTTGGCGCAAGACCAAGCTAACGACAACAAAAACTTCAAGAAGACATTCCGTATTTCTGCTGCATTCTTGGTATTCTTCCTTTATACGGAATCCATGATGTCATGGGATTGGATAATGAGTGTGGATCCACACTGGTTCAGTACCCTATTCGGATGGTATGTATTGGCTGGAATGATGGTATGTGGTATCACGGTCATTGCATTGATAACAATGTATTTGAAAGGTAAAGGTTTGTTGCCTCAAGTAAATGATAGTCATTTGCACGATTTGGCGAAGTTTATGTTTGCCTTTAGTATTTTCTGGACCTACCTATGGTTCTCACAATTTATGCTAATCTGGTACTCAAACATTCCAGAGGAAGTAACATATTTCGTAACACGTATTGAAGACTACAAGTTGCCATTCTTCGGAATGTTGGCTATGAATTTCATATTCCCACTATTGATATTGATGAACAGCGATTACAAGCGCATCCCTTGGTTTGTCGTAATGGCAGGATTGGTAATATTGGTGGGACACTATTTTGATATTTTCAATATGATCATGCCGGCTACGGTTGGAGATCAATGGCACATTGGTATACCAGAAATATGTTCTATGTTATTCTTTGCAGGTTTATTCATATTCATAGTGTTCTATGCGATATCCAAGCAGCCATTGGTAGCAAAAAGAAACCCTTTCCTAAAAGAAAGCGAACATTTCCATTATTAATAATAAATAAGTAAAGAAGAACGACAACAATGACGGCTTTATTATCAATTTTAGTTTTAGTATTTATTTCAGTTGCCATATGGCAAATGGTAAAAATATTTGATTTGACCCAAGGCAATGCCAATGGAGACGAAAGTCAAATAGCACACGACGGAGACAATAAAATAAATGGATACTTAATGTTAGGTTTCTTAATCTTCATTTATGTAATCACCATTATATGTTTCGTTAAGTTCGGTGATTTGCCATTAATGTCCAATTCCGCATCGGAGCATGGTCCTGGGATCGATAATCTAATGATTATCTCAATGGTTATCATTTTCTTGGTGCAAACGGTAACTCAGTTTCTATTGCATTACTTCGCATTCAAATATAGAGGAGAAAAGGGGAAGAAAGCATTGTTCTTTGCAGACAACAACAAATTGGAGGCAATTTGGACGATTATACCAGTAATAGTATTGGCAGGTTTGATTATTCAAGGATTGTTCACTTGGACAGAGATAATGAATGTTTCCGAAGAAGACGATACTCTAGTAGTCGAGTTGTATGCTCAGCAGTTCAACTGGAAAGCAAGATATGCTGGAGCAGACAACACTTTGGGTAAGGCAAACGTGAGATTGATTGATATTGATCGTGCCAACATATTGGGGGTGGATGAATCCGATCCAAATGCACAAGATGACATCATTACGACCGAACTTCATTTGCCGGTTGGACGTCCAGTATTGTTCAAGATGCGTTCGCAAGACGTATTGCACTCGGCTTACATGCCTCACTTTAGAGCGCAGATGAACTGTGTACCTGGTATGATCACTCAGTTTGGGTTTACTCCTACCGTTACTACGGAAGATATGAGGGTTACTCCTGAAATGATCGACAAGGTTCAAAATATCAATAGGATTAGAGTAGAGAAGAGCAAGGCATTGATTGAAAAAGGCGAAGATGCTTTGGAACGTTACGAATTCGACTATCTATTATTATGTAATAAGATTTGTGGTAAGTCCCACTACAACATGCAAATGAAGATAATAGTAGAAACACAAGAAGAATACGATGCTTGGTTGAAAACACAGAAGGCATTCAAAGATTCTCTTAATAAATAATAAAAAGAAAAACGATATTAGATTATGTCAGCACACGCAGCAGATACTCACGCACACGACGATCATGGTCACCATCATAAAGAAACGTTTATAACTAAATACATATTTAGTCAAGATCATAAAATGATAGCCAAACAGTACCTTATAACGGGTACTATTATGGGAGTTATCGGTGTTATGATGTCACTTATGATGCGTATGCAAATTGCATGGCCAGAAGAGCCAAATGCAATATTTCAAGCATTATTGGGGAAATGGGCACCAGATGGTGTTATGGACGCGGATATTTATTTGGCATTGGTTACCATTCACGGTACCATAATGGTATTCTTCGTATTGACGGCAGGATTGAGTGGAACATTTAGTAACTTGTTGATTCCATTGCAAATTGGAGCAAGAGATATGGCTTCTGGATTTCTTAATATGATATCCTATTGGTTGTTCTTCATATCCAGCGTTATTATGGTATTGTCTTTCTTCGTGGAAGCAGGACCAGCAGCAGCAGGATGGACGATATATCCTCCATTGAGTGCTCTACCCTTGGCTCAAGGTGGTTCTGGAGCAGGTATGACGATGTGGTTGGCATCTATGGCAATCTTCATTGCTTCATCATTGTTGGGATCGCTTAACTATGTTGTAACGGTAATCAACCTAAGAACCAAAGGAATGTCTATGACTAGGCTTCCATTGACCATTTGGGCATTTTTCGTAACAGCTGTTATCGGTATTATTTCATTCCCTGTATTGTTATCTGCAGCCTTGTTGTTGTTGATGGATAGAAGTTTCGGGACATCGTTCTTCTTGTCGGACATATTCATTCAAGGGGAGGTATTGCACTATCAAGGCGGTTCTCCAGTATTGTTCGAACACTTGTTCTGGTTCTTGGGACACCCTGAGGTATACATAGTATTGTTGCCTGCATTGGGAATAACATCTGAAATTATAGCAACGAACTCACGTAAACCGATCTTTGGATATAGAGCAATGGTAGCTTCCATTTTGGCAATAGCATTCTTATCGACTATTGTTTGGGGACACCATATGTTTATTTCAGGAATGAATCCTTTCTTGGGATCTGTATTTACGTTTACGACACTATTGATAGCAATTCCTTCAGCAGTAAAGGCATTCAACTATATAACCACATTATGGAAAGGAAACCTCCAAATGAATCCAGCAATGCTGTTTTCAATTGGATTGGTTTCAACGTTCATTACAGGAGGTTTGACAGGAATAATCCTTGGAGACAGTGCTTTGGACATCAACGTGCACGATACATATTTCGTAGTGGCTCACTTCCACTTGGTAATGGGAATCTCTGCACTTTATGGAATGTTTGCAGGAATCTATCACTGGTTTCCTAAGATGTTTGGACGTATGTTGAACAAGAACTTGGGATATGTTCACTTTTGGGTGACCGCAATATGTGCCTATGGCGTATTCTTTCCTATGCACTTTATAGGAATGGCAGGTTTGCCAAGACGTTATTACACGAATAGTAACTTTCCATTGTTCGATGATCTGGCCGACGTAAATGTCGTTATCACGATATTTGCACTTGTTGGAGGTGCTTTTCAAATTGTATTCTTGTATAACTTTTTCAACAGCATATTCTTTGGAAAGAAAGCCATACAGAATCCATGGAAGTCCAATACTTTGGAATGGACGACACCGGTTGAGCACATTCACGGTAACTGGCCAGGAGAAATCCCTCATGTGCACCGTTGGGCCTATGACTATAGCAAGCCTGGTCATGATGAGGATTATGTATCTCAAATAATACCTCTCAAAGAAGGAGAAGAAGAACTGCAACACTAAAAAGCAATTCTACCATACAAAAACAAACAAGCTCATCCGAAAGGATGAGCTTGTTTGTTTTTGTAAAATACTGTTTAACAGGTGTTTACTTGTGGATGGTCAAAAAAAACATAAAAACCTCGATGAAATACAAAAAAAACTGTTAAATTGTTATATGATAATGCTTTACGTTAATTATTCAAATAGATCATTTAAAGAATCATATTTGTTTTTTTCAACTTGAAAGCTATTGACTAACTAGACCTACTTATAATTATGAAAACAAGATTTCTACCTTTGTTTAGGAGTGTAGTTATGCCTATGTCCTATATTCTGGTATTCCTATTCACAGCATTTTTTGCCAATGCACAATGTCCTACAGTAACAGACCCCAGTCCACCAGCCATTTGTGATGCATCGGGTTTGACCTTTGCAGATTTGAGTGCCTATGTCACAGATAACGGAGGTGGAGTAGTCTGGTACGATGCCTTGACTGGAGGGAATGCATTCGCTGATACCGAATTTGTTCAAGATGGTACTTTCTATGCAGATGACCTAGCAGGGAGTTGTGCCGTTAGACCTATGCTTACCTTGAAATTTGCAGTAACTGCTTCAGGAGCCAATCTAGATGGCATCTATTGCTCTACAGATGGGGCAACAATACAAACATACATAGATGAAGTGTTACAGCCAGAAACTCCTTCCGGTGGAAGTGTGGAAGTCTATTATGACGTCAATTTGACTAGCCAAGCATCAGGAATGGACCCATTGCCTGCTGGAGGAACAAACTACTTTATAGTATTTGTTGATAATGGAGGTTGTAGAAGTCAAATAGAAGGAGGTAGCACGGCAGTTTTCATAGCTCCATTGGATCCAGCTCCACCAACACCACAAGATTTTTGTTCGGATGCCAACCCAACTGTTGGGGATTTGAACCCCGGAACTGCAGATAACGTCAGTTGGTATGCCAATGTAGACGGCAACGGAGATCCCATATTGCCAGCTTTGCAATTGACCACACCATTGATAGACGGAGAAAATTACTATGTACAAGCGAGTGATTTCTTTTGTACGAGCAATGTCGAGGAAGTGATAGTAGGCATACAAGATCCTTTTGATGCTGGACAATCAGCAGCATTGGATTATTGCAATGACAATGTGCCAACTGCCGATTTTGATTTATTCGATGAATTGGGAGGTACTCCGGATACGGTAGGTGCTTGGACAGGACCACTGCCTACTTCAAATGGCCACCAAGGTACGGTAAACATATCCACATTGACTACGGCAGGAATATATGTGTTTACATATGAGGTACCAGCCAATGGAGCTTGCCTAGAAGGTTCAGCTACAGTTACCATTACCATATATGAAACCTTTACTTCGGGAACGGTATCTACAGCAAACCCAGCAACGTTTTGCGAAGCAGGTTTGCCATCAGCTTTTGATTTGACGACATTGTTGGAGAATGAAGACCCAAATGGGCAATGGACGCAAGGAACCACAAGTACAGACCCAGTAGTGACTTCTCCAATAGATTTGACGGGATTCACTCCAGGAACCTATGATTTCACCTATACACAGAACATATTGCCTAACCCATGTCCAGAAGAATCTACAACTGTTCAAGTTGTGGTGTTGCAAGACCCCAATGCCGGAAATGCAGTAAATCAAGTATTTTGTGAAAACGAATTGGGAGCGAATTCACCTTTCGATTTGTTCACGACTTTGGATGGTTCTCAAGATAACAATGGTGGTACTTGGACAGACGGAGCGGGAGCTGTAGTAATCAATCCTATTGACATTACTGGATTTACAGTTGTAGGTAGTCCATATACCTATACATACACGATAGACAATGGAACTTGCAATGATACAGAAGACATAACAATAACGATAGAACCAGCACCGGAATCTGGAACGGTAAACGATAGCCCGGATTTTTGTGAGGGTGAAGGTTCGTCCAGTTTTGATTTATTCGATTTGCTGGATGGAGAAGATCAAACGGGAACATGGTACATGGGGATGGACAATACGGGAACGGCAATAGCCAACCCAATTGATTTGTCCGTTTTGACGGCGGGAACATACAATTATACTTTCGATGTCGATGAGATTGGAAGTTGCGATGATGAATTGGTTACAGTAACCATAACCATCAATCCATTGCCAAATACAGGAACAGCTACACCAGTCATACTTTGTGAAAATGACCTGATAGGAAACTCTCCTTTGGATTTGTTTGGACAATTATCTGGAAATGATGCAGGAGGAGTTTGGACGGATGACGATGCCAGTGGAGCATTGTCCGGAAGTGATGTCGATTTAACGATATTGACAGTAGGAACATATAATTATACTTACAACATTACAGATGGCAATGCATGTACTAGCAGTAGTACGGTAACGGTAACCATCGAAGAAGCACCAGAATCTGGAAATGCTTTGCCCCCGGTAGAAATATGCATCTCGGATGCAGGAGCAAATTCTCCATTCGATCTTTTCACATTGTTGGACGGAACTCAGGATACAAATGGGACGTGGTACGATGGAATGGACACATCGGGTGCCGTGGTAACCAATCCAATGGACATCTCTGGATTTGTTGAAGGGACTTACGATTTCACATATTCGGTTCCGGCAATAGGAAGTTGTACCGATGATGATGTCACGGTTCAAATTATAATAAATGGACTTCCCAATACGGGAACGGCAACACCGATTGCATTTTGTGAAAATGAATTGGCAACAAACTCGCCATTCGACTTGTTCAATCAATTGTCAGGAAACGATACAGGAGGGACTTGGAGTGATGATGATGGCACAGGTGCACTAACAGGGAGCAACGTGGATTTGACGCTTTTGCCCCTTGGAACTTACAATTATACATACAGTATAACTGATACCAACAATTGTTCGAACAGTAGTACGGTTACAATAACCATCGAAGAAGCACCAGAATCCGGAAATGCATTGCCCCCAGTGGAAATATGCGAGGAAAATGTAGGAGCAAATTCTCCTTTTGATCTATTCACGTTGTTGGATGGCACACAAGATTCCAATGGAACCTGGTATGATGGAGTCGATACATCTGGAGCAGTGGTGACAAATCCCATAGACATCTCTGGGTTGACGGCTGGAACGTATGATTATACGTATTCGGTGCCAGCGATTGGAAGTTGTACAGATGTCGATGTCACTGTGCAAATAATAATAAATGCTACACCGAATACGGGAACGGCAACACCAATTGAATTTTGTGAGAATGATGCAGCGACGAATTCCCCATTCGATCTTTTCGGGCAATTGGCAGGAAACGATGTTGGTGGTACATGGACGGATGATGATGCAACTGGAGCACTAACGGGAAGCAATGTGGACTTGACACTGTTGACAATAGGAACATACAATTACACTTACACGATATCCAATGCCAATGGTTGTACCAATGGCAGTACGGTAAGTATAACCATTAACGATAGTCCTGAAGCAGGAACGGGGACACCATTCGTAGTATGCCAAATAGATGTTATTAACAATACCCCGTTGGATCTATTCGACCAATTGGCAGGAAACGATGTTGGTGGTACATGGACGGATGATGATGCAACTGGAGCATTGATGGGAAGCAATGTGGACTTGACCTTGTTGCCCGTAGGTACTTACAACTATACCTATACGGTGAGCACTGCGTCTTGTCCAGACGAAACAGAAACCGTTTCTGTAACGATTGAGGACACTACGGCTCCAACAGCAATGGCGGCACAATCATTTTGTGATGCGGCAACCGTGGCAGATCTTGTTGCGATAGGAACAACAATACAGTGGTATGACGACCCAACAGGGGGAAATCCTTTGGATGTGACAACGGCATTGGTGGATGGGGAGACTTATTATGCTTCTCAAACAGATGCAAGTTGTGAATCTGTGATGCGAGTGGAAGTAACGGTGACGATCAACCAATCACCCAATTCGGGAGGAGTAAGTACAAATGCATTCAACACATGTGAAAATGATACTAGTGTGGACTTGACATTGGGATTGGACGGAACACAAGATGGAGGAGGTACTTGGTATATGGGAGCGGATACTTCAGGAACGGTGGTTGTTAACCCATTTGATACGACAGGTCTAGCACTTGGAGATTACGATTTTACTTATTCCGTGACGGCTATGCCACCTTGTGTGGATGCCACGACAACGATAACATTGACCATCGATGGTCCATTGAATGCTGGGGCGGATGCAGTTTTGGAAATCTGTAGCAACAGTGGGACGACGGATTTGTTCACATTGATAGGGACAGCAGATGCAGGAGGAACGTGGATACCGGCCTTGACCAGTGGTACAGGAGTGTTTGATCCTTTGGTTGATGCAGAAGGAACGTATACATACCTATTGGCCAATGCATGTGGGAACTTTACCAGTGAAGTCCAAGTGACGGTGACTCAAGCACCAAATGCAGGAGGAGACAATATGACGGCGTTATGTGTGATAGATGGCACTGTGGACTTGTTTGGCGAGTTGACGGGAACACCGGATGGAACAGGAACGTGGTCACCAGGCTTGGTTAGCGGGACAGGGGTTTTTGATCCAGAAGTAGATGCGGCAGGAGTATATACATACACCGTTACAGCAACAGGATTTTGTACGACGGATGCTACGGCACAAATAACCGTGACGATAAACAATTCTGCAGCACCGACAATAGTGGATGCCAATCCTGTATATTGTGTGGCAGACAATCCAACGGTTGCAGATTTGAGTGCAACGATATCAGGAACAGGGCAAATAACATGGTATGCAGATGCTACATTGACTACGGTACTGGACGCTTCGGTTGCATTGGAAGATGCAGAAGATTATTTTGCTACGCAAACGGGAACTACAGGGTGTGAATCTTCAGATAACGTACAAATCACAGTTACTGTAAGTGATGCAGCTACACCGACACTCCTAGATCCAAATAGTGAATTGTGTATTAATGACACACCGACAATAAATGAGTTGACATTGAATATCGTTGAATACGATGCTTCTCTAAACAATGTCATTTGGTACGATGCAGTCCCCAATGGAAATGCAATCTCAAGTACGACACCGCTTACAGTGGGAACAACATATTATGCTGTACTCGTAAACGCGACAACCGGATGTGAAAGTAGCGTGCCTTTGATCGTGACCCCAGATTTGACAGGGTGTGGTTTGATTGTCATACCGGATGGATTCTCTCCCAATGGAGATGGTACCAATGATACGTTCGACATAGACAATGTGAATTTGCTATATCCTAACTTCGAAATGGAGATATATAACCGCTATGGGAACATAGTCTATAAGGGAAAGGCATCAACACCTCGTTTCAATGGTAAATCCAATCAATCCAGGACTTTGGGAAGTGGTGATTTGCCTGTAGGAGTCTACTATTACATCTTCAACTTCAATGATGGTGAGACAAAGGCAAAACAAGGAAGTTTATACTTAAGCAGATAATTTTTAGATAAAAACAATTTTAAAAAAGATGAAAAATTTAAATATATATCATAAAATAGCTGCGATGGTCGGGTTGGCATTGATGTCATTTCAAGGTAATGCTCAGCAAGACGTTCAATTTACGCATTATATGTACAATATGAGCGTTATAAATCCTGCATATGCAACAGCAGACGAAAACATATTGAACATAGGGGGATTATACAGAACGCAATGGGTAGGTTTGGAAGGAGCTCCAAAGACAGGAACCTTTTTTGCGCATACCCCAATCAATGAAAAGATGGAAGTAGGAATTTCGTTTACCAACGACAACATTGGGGATGTAGTGGATGAGAATAACATCTACGCAGATTTTGCCTATGTATTGCCAGTAGGGCTTGAAAGCAAGCTGTCATTGGGACTTAAAGCCGGAGTTACGCTTTTCAATGCCAATTTCAATGGATTCAACTTGCAATCGGGAAATCAAACTACAGATGTGGCATTCGATGAAAACATTAGTAAGGCATTTCCAAATCTAGGCATAGGAGCCTATTTTTTTACAAAGAATTATTATTTGGGAGCATCTGCCCCTAATTTATTGACGACAACACATTTGGAAACCCAAAACGGAATAAAATCAACAGGGGTGCAAAGTGTCCACTATTTCATTACTGGTGGATATGTATTTGACTTGAACAAGGGGCTGAAGCTTAAACCTGCATTTATGGCAAAGGGGGTAAGTGGTGCACCATTGGCATTGGATCTTACGGCTAATGTTTTGATAAACGACAGGTTAGAAGCTGGTTTGGGGTATCGTTTGGACGATGCAATAAGTGCATTGGCAAGTTTTAGGATTACACCAAATTTGAGAGTAGGATACTCATACGACTATACAACAACCAATTTGGGAGAATATAATTCTGGATCACACGAGATATTTGTTTTGTTCGATGTGGATTTATTCGGATTGAAGGGAGGCTACGATCGTTCACCAAGATTCTTCTAAAATTAAAGACTATAAAGATGAAACATTCATAACTAAAAAGTTGGATGCACAGCGGAATGATCATATGAATGTTACGGATGACCGATAAAAAACAATAAACATAGACATATGAAAAAACAAATATACATACTTGCAGCCCTTTTGTTGGTTGGCGTTTCAGCATTGGCACAAAAGGGAAGTTTGAAAAGGGCAAATACGCTTTTTGAAATGAAAGCCTATGCGGAAGCAGCGAACATATACGAAAGCAAAGAACGTTCTCAAGACGTATTGCAGAATTTGGCAGACAGCTATTACTACAACATGGCAATGCAAAAGGCGATTAAAACCTATAGGGAGTTGTTTTTAACCTACGGAGATTCAATCGACATCGAATTGCATTTCAGGTATGCGCAAGCACTCAAGGGAGTCAAAAACTACAAGGAAGCAGATAAGCACCTAAGTCGATATTACAATAAAAAGGTGAATACGCCAGCATTCATAGAAGAATTGGAAAAGACGACACCCCATACATTTGAAGTAAGGCAATTGGAAAACAAGAATTCCAACGGTGACTTCGGATTGTCCTTCTATGGAGATAGGGTGGCATTTGCATCAGCTAGAAACAATGAAAATCCATCATTTGCTTGGAACAATTTGCCATACTTGGATTTGTATAGCGGAAAATTGACAGAAAATGGTAGCATGGAAGATGTAAAACCTTTTCCGGATGAGATAAATACGGACTCACACGAGAGCAATGCTACATTTTCGAGAGATGGAAAAACAATGTATTTCAATAGAACGAATAAAAATCGTACGAAGACAGGAGAAGAAAGAATAGCTCACATAAAAATATTCAAAGCAGAATTGGTAGATGGCATTTGGACAAATGTCAAGGCATTGCCATTCACTTCGGACGAATATAGCACGGAACACCCAGCATTGAGCAAAGATGGCAAGACCTTGTATTTTGCAAGTGACATGCCGGGTACAAAAGGAAGCTTCGATATTTTCAAGGTAACCGTAAATGAAGACGGTACATATGGGAAACCAGAAAACCTTGGAGATAAGATAAACACAAGGCATAGAGAACAGTTTCCTTTCATAAGTGATGTAAATGTCCTGTATTTTGCTTCAAATGGTCATCAAGGTTATGGAGGATTGGATGTCTTTAGAAGCAATATGGTAAATGGAAGTTTCGACACGCCCGTAAACCTGGGGAGTTCTATAAATAGTAGTTTGGACGATTTTGCCTATGTCATTAGAGAAAAGGACAACAAAGGTTACGTGTCTTCAAATAAGTCCGGTTATGATAGATTGTATGGTTTTGGAAGGGAAGAAAACATTTTGACCAAATATCTAGTAGACGGAATAGTACAAGATAAAAATAGTCAGGAACTACTGCCAGGGTCATTGGTGACCTTGTTTGATGAAACAGGAACGGTTATTCAGGACAGCATAGTTGGGGACAATGCAGAATATTTATTCAAGATAGAACCAAACAAGAAATATAGAGTAAGAGGTACCCGCAAGGCATACATACCACAAGATGTGGAATTTTCAACGGATAGTAAAGGGAAAATAAGTCATAACATCTACTTGGTGTTGGAATCTTATGCAGATGCAGAAGCTAGGGTAAAGGAAAATGAAAGGGGAGAAGTACAAGTACAATTGGAAAAAATCTTCTTCGATTTCGATAAATCAGCGATACGTAAAGATGCAGCGATTATATTGGATGTGTTGGTGGACCTAATGAAAAAGTATGAATATATGGAAATAGAAGTCTCCGCTCATACGGATGCGAGAGGGAGTGATCAATATAACTTGGACCTATCCAAGGAACGTGCAGCTTCGACTTTGGAGTATTTGGTAAGCCAAGGCATAGATGGAAGGCGATTGAAAAGCATTGGTTATGGGGAGTTTCAACCATTGAACAAATGCGATAAAGAAGGCATCTGTACGGATGAAGAATATGATATAAACAGACGTTGCGAATTTAAGATTTTGAATTAGGCTTATCATAAGATGAGAATCGAGGGATCCCATCATATAATAATTCCCTAGGCCTTTTGGTTTATTGTAAAAACTGAAAGGCTTTTTCTTTATCTTTGAATAATAGTATTTTTAAAACGAGATTCCTAAGTTTAGGAAATGAGCATGAACGAAAATTTAGATCCAACAAACAAGAATTTTTCTCCAGAGGAATTCGATATCGAAAAAAATTTAAGACCACTGTCATTTGACGATTTCACAGGACAAGATCAAGTGTTGGAAAATCTTAAGATTTTTGTTGAAGCAGCCAACCAAAGAGACGAAGCATTGGATCACACCCTGTTTCATGGGCCTCCAGGGCTAGGGAAGACGACTTTGGCCAATATTTTGGCGAACGAGCTTGGGGTTGGGATAAAAATAACCTCAGGGCCAGTTTTGGACAAACCAGGTGATTTGGCAGGTCTCTTGACAAATTTAGATGACAGGGATGTACTCTTCATAGACGAAATCCATCGCTTGAGTCCAATAGTGGAAGAATATTTGTATTCTGCGATGGAAGACTATAAAATAGATATTATGATCGAGTCTGGACCCAATGCCAGAACGGTACAAATAAACCTAAACCCATTTACGTTGGTTGGAGCCACTACGCGATCGGGATTGCTTACAGCACCAATGCGAGCTCGATTCGGGATTCAAAGCCGACTGCAATTTTATAGCACGGAATTGTTGACGACCATAATACAAAGAAGTTCGGAAATATTGAATGTCCCAATTTCTATGGAAGGAGCCATAGAAATAGCCGGGAGAAGCAGAGGTACACCTAGAATAGCAAACGCCTTGTTGCGTCGTGTTAGGGATTTTGCTCAGATAAAGGGGAATGGAAACATAGACATCAAAATAGCCAAATATGCGTTGGAAGCACTTAATGTGGATGCCTATGGATTGGATGAGATGGACAATAAGATACTCTCCACGATAATAGACAAGTTCAAAGGAGGGCCAGTAGGAATTAGCACCATTGCGACAGCGGTAAGTGAAAGCTCGGAAACCGTAGAAGAAGTATACGAGCCCTTCTTGATACAACAAGGGTTTTTAATGCGCACTCCAAGAGGACGGGAAGTAACAGAATTGGCATATAAGCACTTGGGAAAAATAAAAGGACCAATACAAGGCGGATTGTTCTAATGGGAAAATACAATTACCCACATAAGATATCTTTTTTTAGTTTCTTGCTCAATTCGTCGGCAATTACCAAAAACCCGATTCCTTTTCACAAGAGATTCTTCGAGGAAAGCAAAGACGATTCTTTTTCTGTGACTCCTTTTTTCAGCAAACCTGTATTACTTACAAGAGATGCCGAAATAGCAAAATACATTCTTCAGAAGAAACATAAGAATTTTGAAAAATCGAAGTTGCAAACCCATCATTTGTCAAAATATGTCGGGTATGGGTTGTTGACATCGACAGGTGCAAAATGGTTAAGGCAACGCCGATTGGTTCAACCAGCTTTTCATAAAGAAAAAATAAATAGTCTCATTACGATAATAAACGATACCATAAAGGATCAAGTTGAAAAAATAGAAATCGATAAGATGCAGGAACTATACCCTATGTTAAACGTTCTCGCATTTGAGGTCATTGCAAAATCCCTCTTTGATTTTTCAGCAGACAAAAAGACATTGAACAGGTTGCAGTTCATAATAGAACAGTTGCAACAATTCATAGTAAAGGAAATACGGCAACCACATAAACGTATATGGTACAAGTTAAATGGAGAGATTAAAAGGCATTTGGATCTCGTAAGAGAAATACGAGGCATTATAAACAGTATCATAGAAACCCGTAAGTCATCCAAAGAAGATCATGACGATTTGCTGGATATGTTGTTGCAAGCAGAATATGAGGATGGCACATCCATGGCCAATGAGCAATTGATAGACGAAATCATAATCCTTTTCGTAGCTGGTCATGAAACTACGGCAAATGCTTTGACCTTTACATTTTTCCTGTTGGCAAACAATGAAGGAGTGTTGAAAAAGGCGCAAGAGGAGAGTGTGGAACTTCAAGATGATCCAGTAACAATAGATTCCTTTGCAAACTTGAAATACATAAAAGGCTGCATAGAAGAAAGTATGCGCCTCTACCCGCCAGCTTGGATAACGGATAGGGTGGCTCTGGAAGATGAAACCATTGGCGACTACCACATAAAGAAAGGCACGTTGATAGGAGTTTCCATATATGAGATACATAGAAACAAGGCATACTGGGCAGAGCCGGAAACTTTTAGACCAGAACGTTTTTTGGAAGACAACAAGAAGGAAATCACTTCACATTACATGCCCTTTGGTAGAGGGCCAAGACTATGCATAGGTAACAACTTTGCAATGTATGAGATGATTTTGGTTGTAAATGAAATCCTGAACAAATTCAATGTGGAAACCAACAAGGACACAGTGGAAATAAAACCATTGATAACCTTGAAACCAGCAAACGTTGAATTGAAGTTTGTAAGAAGATAGTTTTCTTTTTTTAGAGAAAAAAGCATGAGGTGTCAATGAACCCAAAAACAAAATATAGCAATCTTATAAAAACAGAGGCCAAGCGCCTTGGTTTCTTGTCTTGTGGTATTAGCAAAGCAGAGTTTTTGGAAACAGAAGCCCCACGGTTGGAGAAGTGGCTCAACAAGAACATGCATGGGGAGATGCGTTATATGGAAAATCATTTCGACAAACGTCTGGATCCTACGAAATTGGTCGAAGATTCCAAAAGTGTCATATCATTGCTGCTCAATTATTATCCTGAAGCAACACAAAAAGATGCCAAAGCACCCAAACTATCTAAATATGCCTATGGAAACGATTATCACCATGTAATAAAAAGCAAGCTCAAGGAGTTGACCCATTTCATACAAGATGAAATAGGAGAGGTAAGCGGGCGCGCATTTGTGGATTCTGCACCAGTATTGGACAAGGCTTGGGCAGCAAAATCAGGGTTGGGATGGATTGGCAAGCATAGTAATCTGCTAACACAACAGGTCGGTTCTTTCTATTTCATAGCAGAACTCATCATCGATTTGGATTTGGAATATGATACCATTACGACGGATCATTGTGGAACTTGCACGGCATGCATAGATGCCTGCCCTACGCAAGCCATAGTGGAACCCTATGTGGTGGATGGAAGCAAATGCATTTCCTATTTCACGATAGAACTCAAGGATCAACTACCAAATGAGATGAAAGGGAAGTTTGACGATTGGATGTTTGGTTGTGATGTTTGCCAAGAGGTATGTCCATGGAACAAGTTCTCAAAACCTCACAATGAGCCTTTGTTTAATCCGCACCCAGAACTGTTGGATATGACCAAAAAAGATTGGGAGGAAATAACGGAAGATGTGTTTAGAAAGGTGTTTCAAAAATCTGCAGTGAAACGCACCAAGTTTTCTGGATTGAAACGGAACATTGATTTTTTGAGGGATTAGTTTTACAAGTAAACATAAAAAGATATAAATTGCGCGATGTAAATTTATGTGTTATAACCCATGTCAAAAAGTACATTGCCTTTTTTATGCATTTTTGTTTTGTTTCTATTTGCTTGTGACAGAGTAGATTCAGAACAGGATGTGTTGAATGAAATCAAGCAAATAAACAAGCTACACCAGTTAGAACGGAAAGGCCCCAATGACTCTGCGCTTTTTTACTTGTCGAAAGCTCGGAAAATCATAGATGGAAATAATAAGTTACCCGATACACTATTAATGGAAAATATTTTTAGGAAAGGGTATTATTATAAGCAAATAAATCAACTGGATTCTGCAACACATTATTTTCATAAAACGGTCAATCTGATTCAAAAGCCTAACAATAGAGAGCGAAATACAATTTATTTCCGAAATACTTGGCTAACGGATGAAGCATATAAAAGGGACGCCAATGCTATTAATGTCGCTAAAAGATTTATTGAGATTTCTGGAGAGAAAAATAAAGGCTTGACATATGCTTATAACCTTTTGGAGCGTTTGCATTTGGATATGGGTGATACTGAAAAAGCATTGTTTTATAATGCCAAAGCCTTGAAAGCGGCTAAGGAATCCTCTAATGAAGGAATGTTTATGATAGCTTTGAAAGCTAAAGCAAAGTTTTTGTACAATTCTGGAAAAAAAGAACAAGCATTTAAGTTTTTAGATAGTTTAAGTACCATAAAAACAGAATCTGGATTGGTGCTAAGACAATTGCATCAAGGACTTGGTGTCTTCCACTATTATGATGAGGATTATGAATTGGCCATTGAAAAATACAAAGAAGCTTTAAAGTACTCAAGAGAGGAGAATAACTTATTGATAGAAACTTATAATAACGTTTCCGAAGCTTATATACAGCTGAAAGAATATGAAATGGCAAAAAAATATTTAGACTCTACTAAAGCTATAATCGTAGACAATTCGTTGCCGGAGGCTGTTAATTTTTATAAAAAGTTGCGTTTTAGATTGCATTACAGAACACATGCTAGTGAGAATGAGGTTCTTGAGGAGTATGATAATTTGATAGAACACAATAAAAAGGAACATCAAGGTAGCATTGATGAAAAGTTGAATGAGTTGATTGAGGCAAACGAAAAAGAGAAAATTGCTACGGCAAAGAAGAAAGATGCGGAAATTGAAAACTTCAAGCTTATAGCCTTGTTGGGGTTTTCGGGAGTCTTGATGTTGTTGGGAGTCTTTTTTTACAGGCAAAGACGTTTTAAGTTCGAGAAACAAGACATGCAGATGCAGCAGCGTTTGCTAAGGTCTCAAATGAATCCGCATTTCACCTTTAATACCTTGTCTATAATCCAAGATCAGATAGAAAAAAATGAGGAAGGAGCCACGAAATACTTGTTGAAATTTTCAAGGTTGTTAAGGCTCATTCTTGAAAACTCATTGAGCAATTATGTGCTGGTGGAAAACGAATTGGAAGTGTTACGTAAATATTTGGATCTTCAGTTGTTGCGTTTTCCTGAGAAGTTCAGTTATGACATTGTTTTGGAAGACTTTGAAGAGGATGAGATGCTATTCATTCCTTCAATGTTAATACAGCCTTTTATAGAGAATAGCGTAGAGCATGGTTTTTTGGGGATAAAGTATAAAGGGGAAATAAATATAAAATTAAAATTAAATGGAAAGTATTTGTCTTGTATCATTGAAGATAATGGACAAGGGTTGAAAAAGACCAATAACAATTATAAGACATCGGTTTCAACAACACTGATTTCTAAATTCATTAAAAAGACAACTAAACGAAAAATCATTATTCTAGATAAAAAAAGCGAAAAATTGAATGGATCTGGAGTTTTGGTCAAGTTTTTAATTCCGTATAAATTTTCAGATGATGATTAAAGCTATATTGATAGACGACGAAGCCTATTTTAGAGATAAGGTAAAAGATAAGTTGACACGTTATTTTAAAGAAGACATTGAGATATTGGGAGAGGCGGAAAGTGTGGAATCTGCGATAAAGATAATAGAAGACAAGAAACCTGACTTGTTGTTTTTGGATATCCATTTGACAGATGGGACAAGTTTCGACATACTATCCAAAATTGAAGAAAAGAATTTTGACGTCATATTCATCACTGGGTTTGACGAACATGCAATAAAAGCCATAAAGGTAGGCGCGCTGGATTACATCATAAAACCAATAGACGATGATGAGTTCAAGGAAGCTGTCACTAAGGCAATAGCTAATTCCAGAAACGAAAACAATTTGGAGAAATTGGTGGAAATATCCAGTGAGTACTTTCACGGTGTGAAAAAGAAAAGAATTGTCCTGAAGACATCAGACAATGTCTATGCAATATATGAAGATGACATTCTGTACTGCAGGTCGGAAGGCAATTATACTACTTTTTATACACAGCAGTCCGAAAGGATTGTAGTCTCCAAGTCCATAAAGAAAATAACGGAACTCTTGTCCAGTGATGTTTTTGTTCGCTGTCATCAATCCTACATAGTAAATAAAAAACATGTGCTTCGGTATAACAAGCGAGGGGTATTGGTATTGTATTTTGAATCCAAGGTCCCTGTCTCAAGCAGACGCAAGGATTATGTGTTGGAAAAGATTTTCGGATAGGCGAATATGAAATTGACAAGGGTAAATGTGAATTGGCTATTGTCGAATATGAAACTAGGCTTCTTTTAGGCCTGTACTTTAATTAAATTTGTAAAAAAACAAAAACTAATGAAAACATTTTTTAGATTATCAACCCTACTATTATTAGTAATCTTTTATTCATGTAGCAAAGAAGAATTGACAGATACCGAAAACATTGAAAATGAAAAACACTTTATAGGCAACAAAGCTTTCGATGCAGGACAAAATGAAGAAGAGCAAACCTTGGAAAACAAAAAGCAATGGATCGCTTATTTGACTGCTCAAACATTGATGAATAATAGTGAAAATAAGCAAGAGTTTGTTAACGCCATTGGTAGTAAAGGTAAGATAGGTTTAGAACAATTATTTAATAGCGCGGATAATTCGTTTAGACAAGCGTTCCGAAATCAATTTTATAGATTTTATAATAATTCTAGCGAGGATTGTGTCTATAATTCAACTAGGCCAGAAGATCGTCCTGCTCCTGGGGATGTACCAGGTGGGACTGATGTTTTTGGGGCGTATCTTTATGAAATATACAACCTTGATTTAGAATTTTACCTGCCTAACAACTTTAATTTGTTGGTTCCTACGATTACATCTTCAGCAGATTCCTTAAGTCAAATAAATGACGCATATGTGCATGAAAGCGAATGTTATGTGTACCAGAACTCTGGCTTTAATGGATTTCTCCAAAATATAATTATTGTACGGTAATTTGTTATTGTAAATAATATTTTTAAAGCAAGATCCTTTGATTTATTTCAAGGGGTTTTTCATTTAAAATGAGACAGGGGTTACCTGAATTTGCAATTGGCAACTTCCAGGTTGGGCTTGGGAAGGGGTGTGGTTATTTTATATAGGATGAGGTTTTTATTGAGAATGTATCATCCGTAGATCGTAATGTAGTTACCGACTTTTTTGAAAAGCACATATCATTTTATAACCGGATAAGATTATATTAGTCTATGATTCTTTTTTCTGTTTTCTTTTCTCTTAAAAGCCTACATTTGTAAGTCAGAGTAAAATCTAGATAAAATATGAGCAAGCAAAGCAAAAGAAGGGAAGCTTTAGTATATCACGCAAAACCAACACCTGGAAAGATAAAGGTGGTGCCAACTAAAAAGTATGCTACACAAAGAGACTTAGCATTGGCCTATTCTCCTGGTGTTGCAGAACCCTGTTTGGAAATAGAAAAAGATAAGAATAATGCATATAAATATACAGCCAAAGGAAATTTAGTTGCAGTAATTTCCAATGGAACTGCCGTTTTGGGCTTGGGTAACATAGGGCCTGAAGCATCAAAGCCAGTAATGGAAGGTAAAGGGTTGTTGTTTAAGATTTTCGCGGACATAGACGTTTTCGACATCGAGGTAGATACAGAAAATATCGAAGAATTCATCCAAACCGTAAAAATGATAGCCCCTACCTTTGGAGGTATAAATCTTGAAGACATAAAGGCTCCTGAGGCTTTTGAAATAGAGAAACGACTGAAAGAAGAACTGGACATTCCAGTGATGCATGACGACCAACATGGTACAGCCATCATTTCTGCAGCTGCCTTGTTGAATGCCTTGGAGCTT
>JAHDHI010000108.1 GCA_020631395.1 Bizionia sp. | reverse complement strand
AAACTCTTTTTTAAATAACTAAACTGAATTTTACTGTTGCTTCTGCAACGGTCTCGGATTATGCCAAAATTATCACTGGAGAAAATTATTGTTTGGCTCTAAAGACATTGAAATCGATAGAAACCGTATTGAGCCCTTATAGTTTTATGAGAATTCATAAATCGTATATTGTTCCATTGTCAAAAATAAGTCAATACAATGGTCGATGTGTACTGATCAACAATTCAGAAATTCCTGTTGGCAATAGCTATAGAGAAGCTTTAAAGGTTTACTTGAACAACAATAAGCTATAGCCATCCATATATCATAATGCTTTCAATGTTATGATCAAGCATCGTTTTTAACGGTTTAATCTCCTTAAGCCGCTCGATTGTATTGACTATTTTTAAAACTCTTTAAAATTCATTTGATATTTCCAATTGCAAAATGTCTTAAAAAACTATATTCGCGCGATGTGGATGTATTTAGGCCTGTTGGCAGCACTTTTTTTGGGATTACACAATTTATGCAAAAAGCATGCAGTACAAGGAAATGAAGTTTTTCCAGTGCTTTTGGGTACTGTTTCCTGTGGATTCTTATTTGTAGCTTCGTTTTATCTATTTTCTATTTTCTATCCTGACCATGCGTTGGACCATGGTTATGATTTTCAAGATATTTCTTGGCAAACACATGGATTCATTTTCATAAAGTCGGCCATTATGGCCAGTTCTTGGATTTTAGCCTATCAAGCTTTGAAACACTTGCCAATTACCATCGTCACTCCCATCCGTTCTGCTGGTCCATTTTTCACTTTTATTGGTGCCATCGTAATTTATAAGGAAAGCCCAAACTTGTACCAATGGATGGGCTTTTTCTTAATTATCTTCTCGGTGATCCTATATTCTAGAATTGGAAAAAAAGAAGGACTGAATTTTAAACGCAACAAGTGGATATTTGCCATTGTTGGCGCTACATTTCTAGGTGCCAGCAGTGGTTTGTATGATAAGTTTTTAATTCAGAATTTAAATTTGAACCCACAAACCTTGCAATTTTGGTTTTGTATGTATACCATACTGATTCTACTGGTCATATTGACCATTACATGGTTTCCACATGCTGAAAAGCGAAAGGCATTTAAATTCCGATGGTCCATTGTTGCCGTTGGCATTTTATTGCAAGCTGCAGATTATTTTTATTTTAAAGCTTTGCAAGATCCCGATGCACTGATCATGCTGCTATCTGCCATAAAGCGAAGTCAAATACTAATTGCTGTCGTAATTGGCGGTCTCATCTTCAAAGAGAAGAACAAACGAAAGAAATTAGTGCCATTGTTTGGCATCATGATAGGCGTTTTTTTGATTTTGTACTCATAGACTCTGGTATTTATAACCTCAATTCTTCAATAGTACTTCATTAGGACAGCACCCTTTGTAATTCTGCTTGAATGACTCACCATAGAAGTACTAATCAATGTGATTATCGTAGCAAATAACAATCCTGCATAATTGAAACAGCCATTCACTTAAAAAAAGTAATGCCGCCCTACTTAAAAAAGCAGGACAGCATCTGGCTACAGCAACATATGGCTAAATATTCGGGGCAATTAACGAAAAGGGAGAATATATCCATCTAATCACCTAATTTTCAATTCTTTTTTTTCTCAAGCAACTCCAACTGCTTTTCCAGCTTGGCAACCTTGGCTTCAAGTTCTTGTACTGCCTTTACAAGAGGCACGACGAATTCTGCATAACGTAATCCATAGGAATCTTCGGCATTTTTTGGTTTGTCTACACCACTAAAGTCATAATTCAGTTCCTTTGCTGCTTTTTCAACCTCTTGGGCAATGAATCCTGTTTGCACTTGGTCTTCCTTGTTTTTTTTGGATTTCTCGGTAGCTTTCTTTGTCTCATCGGAAACATTTAGCCAATCATCTATCGCGTCCATGTCCAAATTGTAGGTAACGGGGTTCAGTTTCTTTATGAATGCCAATCCTGGCACATCGCTTTTAATGTTCTTTTTGAAGCGTCCATCGGAAAGATTTGTCCAATTGGCATAGCCACCTATGCTTGTTATCGAAGAAAATCCCAGTCGGATTTGATTGGATGCTGAAATATAAGTATTTTGACCAATTGCTACACTATTGCTGAAATTAGATCCTGTAGAATTAACATTGAATGATCGAAAACCAATGGCTGTATTCGAGTCTCCAGAATTGTAATTGGTGTAGGCCTCTTCTCCCACAGCTGTATTCCTGTCTCCCGATGTCATAAGCCTCATAACACTAGTTCCAACCCCTACATTAGCATTACCACTAACAAATTCTGGCATGGCACCATAGCCAATGGCCGTATTAAAGAGTCCTGATATGTGTTTTTCCATGGCACCGTCTCCTACAGCTGTATTATGGTAGCCAGAGGTATTGGCTTTTAAGGCGTCTATTCCAAAAGCCGTATTCCCGAAAGATGCATTTACCGCCAAGGCATTGTGTCCAAATGAGGTTGCATTGCTAGACAATTCTCCCGATTTTTGGTTGTTATATCTAAAGTACAAAGGAAAAATATCTGTAGTTCCTAGAAAACTTGAAAAACCAACGTTGCTATTTCCATTGGTAGACCAAAAGCTACCTGTATTCGCTTGAAGGTTTCCCTGGAAATCCGTACTTAGAAAAGTGGCATTCGGGTAATTTGCCAAACGTGCCGTACCTGTGGTATGCAATTGGGCTGTTGGAAAAGTTACTCCTATACCTACGTTGCCTTCTACGATTGCTCCATTTGTCGGTGCCGTATAGCTTCCAGAATAGGAAGACCCAATGGACATCCCTCCTTCTACATCTAGCCTTGATGCCGCATAGGAGGTACCTATACCAACATTTCCGCTTGTATTTATACGAACCCGTTCCGTATTGCCCGTTCTAAAGGACAATGGTACATTATCAGTCGTACCTAGGAAATTCGTAGATCCATTGGTACCAGAATTACCTATAAGGTCCCATCCAGATGTGCCTCCTCCACCTCCTAGCCCAATCCAATCCGGCACTGTATTGTCCCAATAGTAGAATCCTGGTGATTTCGAACCGGATGTAGTGGTAAGATATACCAGCATACCATGTTGATTCGCTGTAGGGTTTACCGCAGAAAAAGCATCGACCTTTGGTATGAGAATACCATCGGTGGATTGTGGAGCAGTTTGATTGCTGGATCTAATGTCCAGCGTGGCATTTGGATTTGTTGTATTTATACCTACTTGTCCATAAATAGATACACTCAACAAAAGCATGATAAGGAGACTTTTTTTCATAAATAGTAGTTGTATTAAGTTATAGAAAGTTTTGGGGTATGGAACAATGATAAGAAAGTAATGGTTAAAATTCATACTTGAGCAAAGGGAATCAATTTAAATTTCTGAAATCCGTACTAATTGACAATTGTAGATTGATAAGTTTTCTATTGTCAAAAAAAAATATATCTTTATGTTAATAGTAAGAAAAAGCCTATATGTAATAGTAAGCAAGTTTCAGGGAAATTAATGGGTTCTTTTTTTTGAATTTGTACATAGCTTAGATGATTTCCAAATAAAAAATACAGTTTTAAACAACTTGAGCCCTATGTTTTCAAGAGTAAGCATATATTTTCATCTTTTAAATAACCACTAAAATATGGACATAGAACTAATAATTGCATTCATAAACCTCATAGGTGTAATCCAAGGGATTGTCATGGGGTTTGTATTCATAATTTCTCACAAGAAGAAGAAGAAGAAAGCAACACTATTTCTAGGCATCTTTGTCATTGTATATGCACTCAACCTACTCCAAGGACCATTATATCAATTCGGGTTCTTTTCAAAATACCCGGAATTTATAATTACCCCCATATATTTCTATTGGTCCATCTTTGTGTTCTTTTACATCTATGTGGTGCATATTTCCACCTTGCCAAAGACGAAACTCATCTATTTGCTTTTCATTCCCGGATTGATAGAACAAATAGTAGGTGTCATCAACTTTTTCAAAGATGTTGATACAAAATGGGATATATACATGTCCGACATGTATTTGTATTCCATTTATGCTTCCATAATATATAGTTCCATAGTTGGTGTGATAACCATAATGCACATCAACAAGCATACAAGAAAGATAGGAGATTACTTTTCCTTGTTCGAGAAAAAGGAACTACAATGGGCCAAATTGTTTGCATTATTCGGTATTGTTTTTATGCTGACAAACATGCTTCTACCTTCAGAGATCCTGCAAACGAATTGGTTTGGAACTTTGTCTGCAATTATCAATGTTGCTTTGTTGTATTGGGTGACCGTTCGTGGGTATTTTCAGAAAACGGTAATATTGCCAACTATGGATAACAATGATAAAGAGGAGTTGCCCAATCGTGTTAAAAAAGGAAAAAGGGCCACGAAAAACAAAAATGACTTGCCAAAATACACAAAGATCATAGAAGAGTCCAATGCTTTGATTCTTTCGAAAAAACTATATGCAAAACCAGATTTGACCATTGTCGATTTGGCTACCGAGCTGGATATGCACCCCAAGTTGATTTCACTCTCCATAAACTCGACCTTAAATCAAAACTTCAATACGTACATCAATGGCTTTAGGATAGAAAAAGCCAAAGGAATGCTTAAGGAGGAAAAAAGTGATTTAAGCATCGATGGCATTGGTTTGGAAGTTGGTTTTAAAAGCAAGAGCTCTTTTTATACTGCCTTCAAGAAATTCACCAAAACGACACCGTCCAAGTATTGATTTGCCTTCCTGACTTCATATAAAAAAGTCCAATTTATTCAATTGGACTTTTTACAAACAAACCTCTAGAAGGTAATGTTATATTTTAATGAAACGCTTCACTCCTATTTTCCCTGTATTTGTATGTACTTTTAAAATGTAAATGCCATTGGACAAATTGGACACATCTATTTTGTCGATCTTGGACTTGAACACTTTCTCACCTAGGATGGAAAACACTTCCACTTTTTCAATTGACTCTTCTAATTTGAGATTTAAAATGGTTTTTACGGGGTTAGGATACAAAGAGAAGGTGCTTAATTCATAATTCTCGAGAGACAAGGAAGCACAATCTTCACTAAAGGTCGAGCTTGAATCTACATTGGTCCAATTCGTAGTACTCCAAGCTGCATCATCCACTTGTATGCAAGTAAGACTAGGGTTGTTGGTTACTTGAAAAATTGAAAAATTAGTGTTGTTCCCATTTTTCACATTTAATGAGGTTAGCATTGAACTTTGTGAACACGCCAAATAATTCAAAGCAGTATTGGCACTCAAATCCAAACTGGTCAAGGGGTTATTATGGCAAGTCAAATCGTATAATGAAGTATTGTTGCTCAAATCCAAACTAGACAGTGAATTATTGCTACAGTCTATGCTCGTTACATTTATATTGTTGCTCAGATCCAAAGTCGTTAGAGAGTTGTTATGGCAATAAATCCAATTCAAAGAAATATTGTTGGCCAAATTCAAATTGGACAATGAGTTGTTATTACAAAACAAAAAACCTAATGCTTGGTTGCTGCTAACATCTAAACTAGTTAAGTTGTTATTCCCGCAATAAAGGGAAGCTAATGCCATATTGGAATTTAAATTGATGCTAGTCAATGAATTATTGGAGCAAACAAGCTCAGACAAGGCAGTAAAGTCTTCTATTCCTGTTAAATCTGAAATATTTTTATTGTTTACATTCAAGCCAGTTATCGTATTAACATTGGCAGTCGGAACATAGTCATCCAACGCTCCACTGTCATACCCCAAATCTATCAAGGCTTGTTCAAAATTGTCATCTGGAACATAGGTGTTTTGTGCGTTTATAGCCAGCGAGGAAGCAGCTATGAATAAAGAAAGTAGTGTTTGTTTCATAATTATAGTTTTTCGGCAAAACTATAACCAAGCTACAATAGAAAAATCACCCGAAAAGGGTGATTTTTCAATAATGCATTTTTCTGACCTTTGTTTTCAAAACCGTGTATTGGCATTTAATAAAGATGTTATATTTGCAAATTCATAAGCCTAAGCATAAACGACATATATTTGTTAGCATCCAAGAGCATACAACGAACAATGACTATAATGGTACTGATTGTACATACCCTTGTCATCCATGCTCAAAAACCTGTTTACAAGCATTATACCACAGAAGACAACCTTCCTCACGACATCACCTATCAAATCATACAAGATGGACAGGGCTATGTTTGGATTGGCACGGATGACGGACTATCCAAGTTTAATGGAACCGAATTCACAAATTTCTCCTACGAAGATGGGTTGCAATCCAATTATGTGATTGACATATCTGAAAGTAGTCCAAATGAATATTTAATTGCTACATGGGGAGCAGGATTGCACCATCTTAAAAACGATAGCATCTATAAACGCAATATTGGAAATGATAGTTTCACAAAAATTAAAAAAGCATACAAATTAAATGATTCTCTTGTTTATGGATCTCGAAGACACAGACCGTTCATCTATAATATCAAGCAAAATAAAAAGAACCTATGCTACATCGTTAAAAACGACAAGACATCAAACCCAGAAATATCTTTTACCAAGCCAGACGTCGATACAAGTGAATATCTTATAAATGAAGCCTATTTAGATTCTACACTTTACTTCTTTGCATACGAAAGACAGACATCTTCATTAAAAACAATAAAAGGACTACATATATATGAAAACCATACGCTTAAAAAACTGAATTACCCAGAATTGAATGATGTAGCCGTACATTCCGTAGCAAAGGACAATCGGTATTTATTTGCTGCATCATTTAACAAAATAGTTGTTTATGATGGCAAAAAACTAATTGATGAAAGACTATTGAATGTTAAGGATGAAACCATTGTTTATTTACAAAGAGTCAATAACACGTTTTATTTCATCTCCAACAACAGTATCGATGGCACTAGAAAACTATATAGTTATGATTGGCACAACGGCCATTTGAGCAACATTTCATCCAAGCTGGGAATCAATAGTTTTATTTCCGATTTTATGTTTGATCGAGACAATAGCCTGTGGATTACAACTTATGGCCAAGGGGTCTTCTACTTGCCAAATTCATCCAATCTTTTTTTTGGAAAGGATTTTTTTCCCAACCCAGATTTGAAGCACATTGCTATTTTTCAGGATAATTTGCTGACTATCGCTCCTAATACAGTTTATGAGATTGAGAATGATTCTTTGAAATCTGAGGTAACCATTCCTTTTCACACAGAAGAATTTGTAGTAGATGACAAAACCAAAGAAATTAATTTGATTTCTTACCAGACAAAAAAAATAAAAGCAACCGTTTCGGGTTACAAGCTTGTTAATCGAGATACTCAACCCTATTTATTTCATTTTGATTCTACCGCTGTTAAAATAGAAGGTCATCTAATTTCTTTTTTCAAAAACAATAAATTAATACAGCTAAAGGAAATACATAAAACGCTTGATTATGAGGGAGCTTTAAGAAATGTAACATTGCATGAGAATAAAATATATGCAGTATTTGATAAAATAGGAGTATTCGTCATAGATGCAGACACAGGTGAGAATTTAGAGTTATGGAATGAAAAAAATGGAGTTTATACCAATCGCTTCAAAGACATCATCATAGAGAATGACACTATTTGGTTGGCCAGCAATATGGGAATCATAAAAAAAACGCCCAATGAAACCGTTAGATACACAACCAATGATGGCTTGGTTAGCAACCATATAAATGATTTGCTTATTGATGAACATGGCGTACTATGGGTAGCTACACAAAAGGGATTAAATGTTTGCATTGACAATCGTTTTTATACAATAGACAAAACCCTAGGTCAACAATCGTCTTTTATTACGACGATCATCGAGTACGACAAGCATATCTATGCAACAGGAAACAATGGCCTTTTTAAACTAGACAACAC
>JAHDHI010000031.1 GCA_020631395.1 Bizionia sp. | reverse complement strand
AAATCAAACTAACAAAACGTAACCGTATGAAAAAAATTGGAGGATATATGGTCTTCTTTGGACTATTTGCAATCGTACTCAACTTCTTGGGAAGAGTACCAACGATACTGATGTGGATTTATGAATGGGGAGAGACACCAGCTTGGGCTATAAAGATAGGCCTCATCGTCGTTGGAGCCGCATTGTTTTTCATGGGTAAGGCTAATGATGTCGACGAGGGTGAAGTAAAGGAAGAAAACGTACCGAAATAAAGGCAAATACCATGATTTTAAGAAAAGCTGCTTTAGAAATGAGGTAGCTTTTCTTATTTTAGTGAACTATTTTCGATGATGATCGTATCGAGCCCCTATCATTCAATCTTTTGACACATTCATATGAAGTCCATAAATTTGAATAGGTACGATAGTTGATGTTGCTCCATTGAAAACAACCAAACGAGGAAGCCTAACCATGAGAGAGGAAAGAGAGAAGAGGTCTTCCAATGTATGAATTCATTCTAATAAACGATAGAAACAAGCATAGTTGAACATATGAAAAAAATTGCAATCACATTAACCTTACTAATAAGCATCTTATCCCTAAATGCACAAGGTTTGCTTTCTGAAAAAAAGAAGTTTACCAAACAGGACACGCTTCGGGGGGCAATTACTCCTGAGCGTGAATGGTGGGATTTGAAATATTATCATTTGGATATCTCCGTAGATCCTGAAAACAAATTCATCAAAGGAAAAAACACGATCCAATATGAGGTATTGCAAACAAACACGGTAATGCAAATCGATTTGCAAGAACCATTGGTGATTACCAAAGCTCTTCAAAACAATAGAACGCTGGAGGTTGAAAAAGTAGGGAACGCCCATTTTGTCAAGCTTATGGACATACAAAACAAAGGAGACGTAAATGCCATAGAAGTTTACTATGAAGGCAACCCAAGGGAAGCAGTAAGAGCTCCATGGGATGGCGGCATCTCTTGGAAGAAGGACAAAAATGGCAAGCACTTCATTGCATCGTCGTGTCAAGGTTTGGGAGCTAGTGTCTGGTGGCCAAACAAAGACCACATGTACGATGAAGTCGAAAGAATGGACATTAGTGTAAATGTCCCCAAAGGTCTAATGAACATATCCAACGGAAGGCTTGAAAAAATTGAACAAAAAGACAACAACACAACAACATACCATTGGTCCGTCAAGAATCCAATAAACAATTATGGCGTAAACATCAACATTGGGGACTACGTTAATTTTTCTGAGGTCTACAAAGGTGAAAAAGGAGATTTGGACTTAAATTACTATGTATTGAGAGACAACTTGGAAAAGGCAAAAGAACATTTTACGGATGCTCCAAAAATGATGAAGGCCTTCGAACACTGGTTTGGCCCCTACCCTTTTTATGAAGATAGCTTCAAACTCGTTGAAGTTCCTTATTTGGGCATGGAGCATCAAAGTTCCGTAACCTATGGGAACCAATATAGAAAGGGCTATTTGGGAAGCGACCTTTCTGGAACCGGATGGGGTTTGAAATTCGATTTCATCATCATTCATGAAGCTGGACACGAATGGTTCGCAAACAACATTACGAACATAGACATTGCAGACATGTGGATACACGAGAGTTTCACCGCCTATTCCGAGAACTTGTTCTTGGATTACTACTATGGCAAAAAAGCTGCTTCCGAATATGTAATTGGCACTCGTAGAAGCGTGCAAAACGATCGCCCAATCATAGGCGAGTACAATGTGAATTCTGAAGGCTCTGGAGACATGTACTACAAGGGAGCCAACATGCTGCATATGATTAGACAGTTGGTCGATGACGATAAAAAATGGAGAAGCATCCTAAGAGGTCTCAATTCGACGTTCTACCATCAAACCGTGACCACCCAACAAATTGAAAGCTACTTGTCACAACAATCTGGATTGGAGTTGAATTCTATTTTCGATCAATATCTAAGAGACGTCAGAATTCCTATTTTGGAATATTCCATCAAAAAAAGACAGTTGGAATACAAATGGACCAATGCAGTCGACCATTTCAAGATGCCCATCCAAATCATAGTCGACGGAAAACCGCAATGGATAACACCGGAAACACACTCCAAGACTTTGAAATTGCCTACTAAAGTTTCAGAAATTGAAGTTGATGACAACTTCTATGTAGCTGTAAATAAAACCTGATTATGGAAATCCAAGAACTTTATTTCAAAACAGATGCAGAATGGAGGGAATGGCTACACGACAACCATTCCCAAACAAAAGGAGTCTACCTTATTTTCTATAAGGTGGAAAACGTAGAACCTTCAATGCGTTGGGAAGAAGCTGTAAAAGTGGCTTTATGCTATGGCTGGATAGATTCCACGGTAAAGAGCTTGGGCAATGGCAAACGTAGACAGTACTTTTGCCAAAGAAACCCCAAGAGTGTCTGGAGTGCTTTGAACAAAAGGTACATAAAGGAATTGACGGCATCCAACTCAATGCATGAAAGAGGCTTGGCCATAATAGAGACTGGCAAGAAAAATGGATCTTGGACTGCCTTGGATGCTGTTGAAAAAGGAGTAATTCCCGAAGACCTACAACTTGAATTCGATAAAAATCCAACTGCTTTCAACAATTACAAAAACTTTGCCCCATCCTACAGAAAAAGCTACCTCTATTGGATATCTCAAGCCAAAAGGGAAGAAACGAGACAAAAAAGAATTAAGGAAATCATAAGGCTATGTGAAATCAATATGAAAACCAGAAGCAACAGATAATTAGCGCTTAACCCACATAATTATCATATTCTCATTTTTTTAAGTAAAAAACGTAAATTAACACACCAACCTTCCCAATAATTACAATAAAGCCATTGCCATCGGATTCGATGGTTATTTGACAAAACCAATAAATTACAAGGCGCTCAAAATTGTTCTTGAAGACTTTTTTGTAATACAATAGTTTCTTTACGACCAATGCTAGTATGAACATAAAGAAAATAACATTCTCGAACAGCGAAGGACAACAACTTGTTGGGCGCTTGGAACTGCCTTTGAATCAACACCCACATAACTTTGCCATTTTTGCACACTGTTTCACATGCAATAAGAACTTATCGGCAGTAAAGAACATAAGTCGTGCCTTGACTGCCAATGGTTTTGGCGTGTTGCGTTTCGATTTTACTGGCTTGGGAGAAAGTGATGGCGATTTTGAGGACACCAATTTCTCTGGAAATGTCGAGGATTTAACAAGTGCTTCATTGTTCTTAAAGAACCATTACAATGCCCCCTCACTACTCATAGGACATTCCTTGGGAGGCGCTGCCAGCATTTTTGCAGCTTCAAAAATAGAATCGATAAAGGCAGTGGCAACCATAGGCGCTCCTTCCAACCCAAAACACGTACAACATTTGTTGCACGATAGCGTCGAAGACATCAAAGCTACTGGACAAGCTTCTGTTAACATAGGTGGTCGAGATTTCACGATTAAAAAACAGTTTTTGGACGACATAGAGTCACAATCACTTCCTGAAGTCGCAAAAGGACTACGCAAGGCATTGTTGGTGATGCATTCTCCTCAGGATGCAACCGTTGGCATTAAAAATGCCGAAGACATCTATCTGGCGGCACGTCACCCAAAAAGCTTCGTTTCCATAGATGGTGCGGATCACCTGTTGATGAACGCCAAGGATTCCGTCTATGTCGGAAATGTAATTGCATCTTGGGCAAAACGTTATGTGGAAACTCCCAATTCCGAAACATTGCGTTCACAACATCAAGTCATAGCCAGTTTGGACGCTTCTGATGGATTTACGACGCAAATGAAAGTAGGAAATCACCATATGACGGCAGATGAACCCATTAGTTATGGAGGTAATGACTATGGCCCATCACCATACGAATTGGTTTCTGCAGGACTCTCCGCTTGCACGGCAATGACCATACAAATGTATGTGAAGCGCAAAGGGTGGGATTTGCAAAACGTGCAAGTGCATACCAACCATACGAAAGTACATACTGATGATTCCGATGATACCTCAACCAAAATAGACACGTTTAATCGAGAGATAAGGATAACAGGAAGCCTCGATGACAAACAAATTGCACGCATCTTGCAAATAGCAGACAAGTGTCCAGTTCACAAAACATTGCATGACGAAGTACAGGTTATAACCAAACTGGTTTAATTATTAAAACTTTACGACCTTAAGGTTTTCTTGTTCAATTTTCAAAAAGTAAACACCTGCATTGAGTTTGCTAAAATCCAATTGTGCTTCCAAACCATCTTCCTTCTTGAAAATTAATTGCTGCCCATTGATTGAATATAGGCCAATGTCCCTAGCTTTTGAAGATTTAAAGGAAACATTTAAATAATCTGAAACTGGATTGGGGTATACTTTGAATGATTCCTGATCAACCTCAAAAGCACTTAATGTATCTTCACTCAATGCATTGTATAGGTTGCCAGATAGAGCAAACATGTACAACACTCTTAAGGTAGCTCCAAAATAAGCATTGGTCGGTTGGTTTTTCAATTCTGCATAACCATTATTCACAAAGTCTTGATTTGTAGAGGACATTGCTGCTGATGCATACGCTCCTGTAAATGTTGGATCCTTATAAGTAGTATTAATTGCAACGCCTGCTTGAGAGTAACCTGGATAAATTTGCTCAAATCCGCCTTGAGCATTTACAAAATCGTTGCATAACCCAACATAGTCGAAAGCTTGGGAACCACCATGCCAAACATAATCCATAGCCATTCTCCATGGTGTCCTTGCTGCATCATAGTAATACGATTTTCCTTGATCGTAAGCCCAAGGCACTTCATTAGAATAGGTCCCATCTGCCTTACACCAATCCGAAACAAGATTGTATGCAGCCCCATTTTGCGAGAGATTGGAGTTTAATATGTCATAACTTTTGCTGACTACGGCATTCCAAAATGCCATATCGTTAGAATATATTCCAAAAACTCTAAAATATCCTGGAGACAAGTATGACGGATTTGTATTATTGCTTCCACCCCATGCATCACCTGGCTTTAAAACATTAGTCCCGTTTTCTATTTCATATGTCTTTATGGCATTGATTAATGCCATGGCATCACTTTGATAATCAATTCCACCTGCATTCCCCCAACGTTTGTCTGCAACGATCAATGCATAAGCAGCATCCAACTCGGCATCAGAAGCTCCATTTTCACCAATGACCGTGGTACACCCATCGATCTTCCAATTCATTACGCCATTTGCATTGGAAAAATCTTGATAATACAACCATAATCCATCAAACAACTCTTTGTCATTCGCATAAACGGAAAGCAGCATTCCATAGGCTACACCTTCAGAAACCGTTTCTGTTGATGTATCGAATTTCACACGATATCTTCCGTTGGAACACGGTGAAGCATAATTATTTCTCCAGGAGACATAAACATCATATATGTCATTGGGTTGAATGTTTGTTGGTTGCGTTCCGAAGTCATAATTGGCATTTACGAAACTTACAGCAGAAATTTGGGCATGAGTTGTCAATGAAAACACTAGTAGAAAACAAAAGATCAAAATGTAATGTTTTTTCATATTTGAGGTTAGAATGTTAGTTTATTCATATACGCCCCAAATCAAGTAGCGGACTTCAAAAATCGCATCTCTTTGCATGACTCCAAATTTAAAAATTAATTTCAACACACTAATACACCGAATTTACAACCCACTTATAAAACTCCCATAGGGATCTTTGAACTGTGTGCCTTCCGTGTAGCGGTATTTGCTCAACAATTTGAATTGTACCAAGCCCCAAAGCACGAACTCTTTGACGAAATAACTTTCTTCTCTCAACAATTTCGGTTGGTATGCTCCCAACAAATCATCCAACGGAGAAATCGCATCCAAAAGGCTTTTGTATTCCTTGTCACTCAAGTCGTCCAATAGTTCGAATCCCTCATTATTGTTGAAAAACCACGATACGATCTCGTCATATGGGCTTTCATCTTCTTGTTTTTGTAGCTTTTCTATTCTAGGGAAAAATTCAGGAAACAAACTTTGCACGGCCTCACCTATCAAGTTATGAGCTACTTTGGCTGCCCCTTCTTGTTCACCTTCGTAAACAAGTTCTACCTTCCCTGTAATGGAGGGTATGATACCGACGAAATCGCTTAAACGTACCATTGTCTTTACATCGCCTCCCTTTAGTGCACGCCGCTCGGCAGTACTCAACAGGTTTTGGTAGGCCGTAATGCTCAATCTGGCACTTACTCCACTCTTAGGGTCTATATATTCGTTATCACGTGCCTCGAACACGATTTGTTCCAATAGATCCTTTGCCAACTCAGGTATGATCACAGTCTCTTTTTGGCGTTCATCCAATTTGGCTTCCTGCTCCGTTATCAATTTTGCCGTTTCGATGTCTAGTGGGTAATGTGTCAATATTTGAGATCCAATACGATCCTTCAAAGGTGTCACTATGCTTCCACGGTTTGTATAATCCTCCGGATTTGCCGTAAAGACGAACTGCATATCCAATGGCAAACGCAACTTGAACCCTCTAATTTGAATGTCTCCCTCTTGCAAGATGTTGAACAATGCCACTTGTATTCTGGCTTGTAAATCCGGTAATTCATTGATTACGAAAATACAACGGTTTGCCCTTGGAATCATACCATAATGGATGACGCGATCGTCTGCATAACTCAACTTCAAATTGGCTGCCTTTATGGGATCCACATCCCCTATGATGTCTGCAACGGTAACATCCGGAGTGGCTAGTTTTTCAGCAAAACGTTCACTTCTGTGCAACCAAGCAATCGGGGTACCGTCTTTTTTTTCCTTTATCAGTTCCTTAGCATACCTCGAAATGGGGTGTAAGGGATCGTCATTTATTTCCGAACCTTCTACTACGGGAATGTACTCATCCAACAAATTCAACATCAAACGTGCCAGTCGGGTCTTTGCTTGACCTCGCAATCCCAACAAATTAATGTTGTGACGAGATAAGATGGCGCGTTCCAGTTCAGGAATCACAGTGTTTTCATAACCATGTACACCTGTGAAGGCTGTCTCGTTGTTTTTTATCTTTTCTATTAAATTATACCTTAACTCATCCTTTATGGATTTCGATACGTAGCTGGCCTTTTTTAGTGCACCTAGCGTCTTTATGTTTTCTATCTTCATTTCATGCCCGAGCAAACGGGTATTTTTTTTAAATTAGACTTTTATTTCGATTCAAAAGTTTTTTTTGATCTATCCCATACCCTATGGTATCTGCTACCCCCTTATCCGTTTTTTCCTATTGGTCTCATAATCTTCGAAAATCATTTCTCCCAATCCTTTCAAACCTGTATAAAAGGCCTTTCCTTGGTTCGCTTGAGTAAATTCTTGAACGAATTGCATCAGGTAACGGTCGCGAGCAATCATAAACGTCGTTATGGGAATGTGCAATTTTCTTGCTTGTTGCGCCATGGCATAGCACTTGTTGGTAATATGCGGATTGAGTCCGTTGCTATCCTTGTAATACGTCCCATCTGGCAACCGCAAGCAGCTTGGCTTCCCATCGGTGATCATGAAGATTTGCTTGTTCGTATTGCGCTTCCGTCGAAGTAGGTCCATGGCCAATTGCAAGCCCGCAACGGTATTTGTATGGTATGGGCCAACATTCAAATAGGGTAAATCCTTTATCTTTATGGCCCAGGCATCGTTTCCAAACACCAAGATGTCCAAAGTATCCTTGGGATAGCGGGTAATTATCAATTCGGCCAATGCCATTGCCACCTTCTTTGCTGGTGTGATGCGGTCTTCTCCATACAAGATCATACTGTGACTTATGTCTATCATCAACACCGTACTCATTTGGGATTTGTGCATTGTTTCCTCGACTACCAAATCGTCTTCGGTCAAGTTGAAGTTATCAATGCCATTGTTTATTTGTGCATTGCGCAAGCTTTCGGTAACGGATACCTTGTCCAAGGCATCACCAAATTGATAGCTTCTGAAATCTCCCGTATGCTCATCCCCCATTCCCGGGGACTTGCTTTTATGTTGTCCGGAGCCACTTCGCTTTATATTGCCAAAGATTTGTTCCAATGCTGATTGTCTGATGGCACGTTCGGTTTTGGCCGTAATCTCCATTCCTCCTTTGCCATCGGGTTTTATTTCTTCCCTGATGTATCCTTTTGCCTTCAAATCCTCAATGAAGTCCTCTATGGTGTATTCGGGCGTGGTCAGGCCGTATTCCTTGTCCAGTTCGCGAAGCCAATCGATGGCTTCATCGAAATCACCCGAAGTATGGGTTATCAACTCTTTGAAAATATCGAATAATTTTTCGAAAGGAGACTGCGAAGGTGCTTCATAGGGTTTGAAAACGAATCCTTTTCTTTGCTGTTTTTTGTTTTTCATGGCTGTATAAAAATACAATTTTTTTATAGAGCTACGTTTTTATATTAACAACTCTTTAAGATTTATGTTTATCGGTTTTATTACCTTTATTTACAAACTAATTCAACCTCCGAATGAAACACTTTTTATCAACCTTTCTTCTACTATTCGCTTTTGCCATGTCTGCTCAAGATTTCTCCATGGATTTGGTGAAAAACATGAAACCTCGAAACATAGGCCCTGGTGGGATGTCCGGTCGTGTCACCGCCATAGATGCAGTACATGCCAATCCGGATGTCATATATGTTGGAACGGCTTCCGGAGGTTTGTGGAAATCCTCTTCCGGAGGTATAACATGGGCACCGATCTTCGACAAGGAAGTCACTGCTTCCATTGGGGCAGTTGCAATACAGCAATCCAACCCAAGCGTTATATGGGTAGGTACTGGTGAAGGCAATCCAAGAAACAGTTTGAATGGTGGCTATGGCATCTACAAGTCTTTGGATGGCGGAAAGAATTGGCTCTCCATGGGTTTGGAAAAGACACGTCACATACATCGCATCATCGTAGATCCCACAAACCCGAATACGGTATATGTTGCGGCCATTGGATCTCCTTGGGGAGAGCATCCTGAAAGAGGTATTTACAAAACGATTGATGGAGGAAAGACTTGGTCCAAGATATTGTATGCGAATGCGAAAACTGGAGCCGCAGATTTAGTGATGGATCCGACGAATCCAAATAAATTGATAGCAACCTTGTGGGAACACAAACGAGAACCATGGTTTTTCAACTCTGGAGGAAAAGGATCTGGATTGCACATTACGCACGATGGTGGAAATACTTGGAAAAAAATAACTGAAGAAGAGGGGTTTCCCAAAGGAGATTTGGGGCGCATCGGCGTAGCCATAGCTAGAAACAAACCCAATATCGTCTATGCGCTCGTAGAAGCCAAAAAGAATGCCTTGTACAAGAGTGAGGATGGCGGCTTCAACTGGACAAAGATCAATGACAAGAGTGACATTGGCAATAGGCCTTTCTATTACTCGGAAATCTATGTGGATCCACAAAACGAAAACCGCGTCTATTCCGTATTCACCTACATAAACGTCAGTGAGGACGGTGGGAAGAATTTCACCCAATTGATGCCTGCCTATGGGGTAAGCAATGGCGTGCATCCAGACCATCACGCATGGTGGATTCACCCAGAAAATGGTGATTTCATGATAGATGGCAACGATGGTGGGCTAAACATTACAAAAGATGGCGGGAAACATTGGCGCTTCATCGGGAACTTGCCTGTAGCACAGTTCTATCACATAAATGTGGACAATGAGACTCCTTACAATGTATATGGGGGAATGCAAGACAATGGTTCATGGAGAGGGCCAGCCTATGTTTGGCGCTCTCAAGGCATAAGAAACTCATACTGGCAAGAACTCTCCTTTGGAGACGGTTTCGACGTAATACCGGACAAAGACGATTCCAGATATGGATGGACGATGAGCCAACAAGGCTATGTTAGTCGTTACGATTGGCAAACTGGAAACAATTATACGGTACGACCAACGCACCCAAATGCAGATGTACGATTGCGTTTCAATTGGAATGCTGCAATAAACATAGATCCTTTCGACAATGACAGGGTTTACTTTGGAAGTCAATTCGTACACCAATCCAATGACAAAGGGGATACCTGGAAAATAATTTCACCGGATCTAACCACCAACGATCCCGAAAAACAAAAGCAGAGGGATAGTGGTGGCTTGACCATAGATGCCACTGGAGCAGAAAACCACTGTACCATTTTGGTGATAGAGCCTTCTCCATTGGAAAAAGACATGCTTTGGGTAGGTACGGATGATGGTCGTGTCCACATTACCCTAAACGGCGGCAATTCGTGGACAGAAGTCTCCAACAACCTCAAAGGTCTACCCAAAGGGAGTTGGATCGTACAAATAAAGGCTTCCAACAAGAACAAGGGCGAAGTACTTTTGGTTGCCAACGACTATAGACGCTTCAACTATGCACCATATGCCTATCGCACGAAAAATTACGGGAAGACGTGGGAGCGCATCGTCGATGTCGAAGATGTAAAAAGCTATGCCTTGTGCATCATTGAGGATACGGAAGAACCCAATCTCTTGTTCTTGGGAACGGATGATGGCCTATACATATCCACGAATGCAGGAAAAAAATGGACCAAATGGACGGAAGGATTCCCTACCGTACCTGTAAAGGACTTGGTCATTCAGCCTCGGGAGCATGATCTGGTGATCGGAACTTTCGGGAGGGCGGCTTGGGTGTTGGATGACATTCGTCCTTTGCGAGCCATTGCCAAGAACAAACAAATACTCGACAAGAAAATAATGCTCTTCTCTCCTCCAACAGCCTACAAGGCTTTGTACCAACAGCCTACAGGTAGTCGTTTTGGTGGTGATGCGACATACAATGGTGAAAATAGATCCTTTGGAGCAAAATTCTCCTATTACCTGAAGGTGAGCAAGCCTTCAAAGGAAAAAAAGGAAGCAGACAAGGAAGAGGAGAATGAAGAAGTCGACAAAGATGACAATGTCGTAAAATGGGATTCCATCACAATGAAAATCTATGATGGTGACCGTTTGACAAGAACCTTGAAACGTAAAACCCCAAAGGAAACAGGAATTCACAAGTGGACTTGGTTCTTGCGTGAAAGTGGAAAAAGAAGAGCTTCGAAGACAATTAGCAAAAGCAAAAGGGAACCAAGTGGCGTTTCCGTTAAACCTGGAACCTATCGTGTAGTCATGCACTATGGAGACCAAACTTCCGAAGCACGGATAACCGTAGAGAACGATCCAAGGATAAAGGTTTCCCCATCCAACACCGATGAGATCCATACTGCTTTGAAAGCAATGGAATCCATGCAACAAACGGCCTCCAATGCCATAAAGCAATTGGTTGAAAGTAAAAATACGGCTTCAAAGTATCAAAAAGACCTGAAAAGCCTAGATGCCAAGCAATACAAAGAGGAAATAAAAGCTTCAAAGGACATCATAAAGGAAATAGACTCCATCTTGGCCATCTATTTTGGCAAAGTGGACAAACGCCAAGGCATCACTCGAAGCAACCTACCGACTGTAAGATCCCGCTTCAGCAAAGCCAGAAACTACATAAGTTCTAGAAAAAATGGAATAACAACCACAGAAACCACCTTGATAAGACAAGCCAAGAAAAGCTTGAATGACTTATTGGATAGAATCAATTCCTTTTACAAGGAGGATTGGAAATCTTATCGTAGTACCATTGAGGATTTAAAGGTTTCTGAATTTAAAGACACCAAATCGTTTAGTTTGGATTAAAAATACTTAACTTTATTTTTTTAATGAAAAAACTAAAGAAAATGAATAGAATAAACATATTGTTAATTGTCCTGTCGTTAGGCTTAACATCATGTAAAAATGACAAAAAAGAGACTAAAACCGATCCTACGACTGAAACGGCTACAACTGAAAAATTCGTTGTAAAACCCGAAGCTACATCAGTAAAATGGACAGCCTATAAAACTACGGATAAAAAAGCCGTCGGTGGTCAATTCAATGTTTTGAACTTTGAAAACAAGACGGGATCCACTCCTCAGGAAGCACTGAACAATTTAAGTTTCTCCATTCCTGTAAGCAGTTTGTTCACCAAAGACGAAAGTAGAGATGCAAAGTTGAAAGCCTCATTTTTTGGAGCCATGCTGGACACGGAATTTTTAAAGGGAACCATTAAAAACGACAACAACAAATATGTTGCTTCCATTACAATGAATGGCGTGACCAACGATTTGCCGTTGGATGTGACGATAACTGAAGAAAGGCGCGTAAGCATGAAAGGAACGATGCTCTTGAAAGACTGGGATGCATTGGGTGCCTTGGAAGTATTGAGCAAGGCTTGTTTCGATCTTCACAAAGGCACAGATGGAGTAAGCAAGACATGGGAGGACGTAGCCATCGAGGTAAACACCTTCCTAAGAAAAGGTTGATTCCTAAAAAAAAATTAAACTCAACAGATGATTACATCTGTCACAATATGAAAAAGTTCCCCTACTTGGCAGCTATTTTTTTATTTATAATTATGCTTAGCTTTGATTCATACATTACAGACTAACCTCAAATCTCAAATATATTTTGGTACAACTGGATACACTCATTGCTAAATTCAAACAGAAAGACGAAAGAGCTTTCAAAACATTGTATGACATGTATAGCGAAAGCATGCATGGTGTCATTTTCAACATTGTTAGAAATAATGACATTGCCGAAGAATTGATGCAAGATGTTTTCATCAAGGCTTGGCACAAATCTGATTCCTACGATGCTAAAAAAGGACGTTTTTTCACTTGGATTCTAAACATTGCCAGAAACACAGCCATTGATAAAACGAGATCCAAAAGCTTCAAAAACAGTGCGAAAAACCTTGATGCCCAATTTTTCGTAGATATCATACCAACGCATGAAAGTCTAGACAAAAAAACAGATGCGATAGGCATTTCCAAATTTGTTGGAAACTTGCCGCAGAAATGCAAAGAGGTTATCGAATTGCTTTATTTCAAGGGTTACACCCAAAAGGAAGCAGCCGAAAAGATGGAGATACCGATAGGTACGATTAAAACGAGAAATAGAAACTGTATAAACAACTTAAGACAAATAGTCTTAGAATAGATCAAATGGATATCAAATCATACATAGACTCTGGAATTTTGGAACTTTACGTTGCCGGATCCCTTTCTGAAAAAGAAAACGGAGAGGTTTATGCATTAATGCAACAGTACCCAGAAGTCACAAAGGAAGTTATGGACATTGAGGCTTCAATAATCAAATTAACTGCCAGTGCCGCTCCAAAAGACATTAAAAACGTCATATACGAAGCCATACAAGACAAACTAGATTCATCCAATGACGATGGACAGTCCAAAGTTATCCCAATAAACAAACAAAAGAACAATTGGTTTGCCTATACGGGATGGGCAGCTTCCATTATCTTGGGAGGAACCCTGATTTGGATGTCGAATCAAAACAATGCATTGGAATCACAGGTGAATACAGCGGAAATCGACAAGGAATTCTTGGAAATACAAATAGAAAACATAAATTCCGATTTGGCAGATACCAAAAAGATATTGAACGTATTCAGAGACAAGGACATCATTACCGTACCTCTGGCCGGACAAGCTGTATACCCTGAAGCTTATGCAAAAGCATATTGGAACAAACAGGACAAAACCGTATTCTTTGATTTACAAGGTTTGCCTGAACCTCCCGAAGGCAAGGTATATCAAGTTTGGTCATTGGCATTAAATCCTTTGACTCCTACAAGCTTGGGTACAATAGACGACTTCAAAACGGATGCCAACAAGATTTTCTCTTTGGAAAACACCAACGAATCCCAAGCCTTTGGTATTACCTTGGAACCAACTGGAGGAAGCGAGAGCCCGACGTTGGAACAATTGTATACCTTGGGAGCCATTGATGCTTCTTAATACATAGGAGACTTAAACAATACTAAAATCCCCGCTTTCCATTTTTTTGATCAAAAAATGGAAGGTGGGGATTTTTTATGTGTATCGTTGATCGACTTGACCATTGTCCAATTGAAATCATAGATACCTCAAAACATACTTTTAAAATAATTTGAGCTTCAGGAATTCCAAACTATTGAATAACAAAAAAAGCAAACAATCCATGGAGCATCCCCATCAGGCATTTAGCGGAAGATATTTATTAATGAAACCATCCGTTTTCAAACTTTCCTCTTCGCGCGAGGCAAGTCTCGAGGAATTAAACCCAAAGAGAATAAACAATTCCGTAGCGAGCTGCGAGGAATTCTTTAGACTAAAGCTGTGTATAAAGTAAGATTCACACCTAATCAAGTTTCATTCTCAATGTCCATACCTCAATTCCTATTTCATTTTTAAGAATCAAAAGGATTAATTGGCAAGCATCGAAAGAATCATATATTGACTTTTAAAATGGGATCATTTTGAATATTTACGAGAAAGTTGGAAGATGGAAACACTCTTGATTGTTTAAAGACAACATGCAAAAACCAGTGTTAGGAAATAATATGCCATAAAAAAGAAAGTCCTTGTCCAACCATTTTAAAAGTTAAACAAGTGACTTTCCGAATCAACCAACAAAAAAACAAACTAAAAATTTTATCTTCACCCTTAAAATGAAGTAACTAAATATGTTGGTTATCTTTTAGTTAACTATATCTATAAAAACACAATGAAGGATTCATATGGCTTTTCAATTAAAAGCTATAGGTCAAAATCGCTTTTGCATTGAACGGTGTTCCTGGGGTGAAATGAATTTCCTCTACGGATTCTGCCTCATTTTGCAAACGTGATTCTGTTAAAAATTGTGTTTCGTTCCATTCTGCATCAAATATGTTTTCCATGGCTATGCCCAATGTCATATGCTTATTCAATCTATAATTCAAATTGAGATCGGTGATGAAATAACCTTTTGCCGTGACGGAATAGTCTTCGTTTGCAGCTCTATCACCCAAGTATCTGTAACGTAAAACTCCAGAAAACCCTTTATAATCCTTAATGGCCAATCCTCCAACCAATGTGAAGCTTGGTGCCAAGGGGATGTAATCTTCCCCATCATTTTCATCGATGCTTCTAGCTTTCGTTATCGTGGCATCCGTATCGAAATACCAATAGTCGTTCAATTGATATCTCAATCCCAGATCGACACCAAGTCGTTCCGTTTTTCCGCTGGGCTCTACAACTCCTGCATCTCCCACATAAACGAATTCCTGTTCCAAAAACAAGTACCAAGCCGTTACATTCAAAGCTAATTTTGGCATTGGTTTCCATACAGTTCCCAAATCCACTCCATAGGCCTTGGGTAAAATGTCTTTGCCTTCTTGGCTAACGACCACTCTCGTGTCATTGGAGTGAAAGCCCACACCTGTCTTTAAGAACCATTGCAAATTGTCATTTTGTTGGTACTGGATTTTCAGTTTGGGCAAAATGGCCGTTTCTGTTTCCGACAATGTCTCATAGTCTTCTGCCAAGGCATCGTTATATAGGAATTTGAAATATTCCAAACGTAAGCCCGGTGAGATTTTAAATGCTCCAAAATCGAATTCGGCATCATAAAAGGCAAACATGTTGGTTTGATTGACGTCCCCCAATTGAATGAAATTGAGTGTGGTGTTTCTATTCAACGTATGTGACAATTCTATGTCATCTATCTTATCTGTTCTCAATCCAGCACCTACAGTTGTATTCAAGTCCGCATTGCCCAAAGTCTTCTGCTTCTTTATCTCGGCATTGAAACCATATGTATCTCTTTTTTCCTGTTGTTTGATTTGATCTCCGTTTTCTGAATCTTCCAAAAAGAACGTAAAATTGGAATATAGTTCGAAATCATAATGGGTATAGAATGCGCTAGCCTTCAATGTGGTATGATCATCCACGAAGGATTTGTATTCTACATTCATGACCGATCTGCTCGTATTTCCTCCTTCCGTGTCATCTATGGCTCCGAACCTATCTATTGTTCCATTGTTTACTGCGCGTTCCGGTATTTGTCCAGAGGCATCCCATCGACTGTTGAAATGGGATGTCGTCAATGACAGCTTGTCCTTGTCATTGAAATAGGCCGTATATTTCCCTATCGCATTTACCCTATTGAAATTCTGAGAGCTATTGAATGGCCCATCTGTTTCAATGTATTCTATTCCAAAATAAGCGCTCCCACTCTTTTTCTTGTCCATTAGATTGAATAGCCCTAGAGTCCTTATGGTATTGAACTTCCCATAGGATAGCTTTACACTGCTATTGTCCAATCTGTCCTTTGTTTTGAAATCCACATAACCTGCAGTGGTAAAATCCTTCGCATCTGCATAATATGGCCCTTTTCCAAAATCTATTGCATTTATGGTTTCGGGGATTAGAAAATGCAAGTCGCTATATCCCTGTCCATGAGCATGGGAGACATTGTTTACTGGCATGCCATCCACATTTATGGAAATATCCGTTCCATGGTCTATGTCGAAGCCCCTTAAGAATATTTGCTCTGCCTTTCCTCCACCTGCATGCTGCCCAATGATTAATCCTGGCACCTTCCTTAGGACTTCTTGAGAGGAGTTGATAGGGTTGGAAGCAATGTCCAATTTCACGAATGTGTTCAGGACATTCACTTCTTCCTTCAAAACGATCTCGTCCAATTTGAAGATGTTGCTTTCCAAAAATATTTTTAAATCTCCATCCAAGTCTTCTTGTCTTAAAATTATCTCTTGTTTCGTAAATCCTAGCAACCCTATTCTCAATGTATCTCCTACCTTACCTTCATCCAATATGAAATAACCATTCTCTGCGGTGTGCGCGTGGTTTTTACTATTTGAATTATATATATACGCCGCACTTAAAGGTTGAGTAAACGTATCGTAGACATACCCTTTCACTTCTTGTGCAATCGTTGTTTTGAAGTTTAGAAGAAAAATAAAGAATATTGCTGCGTACAAAGATCTTTCTCTTCTTTTCATTTTATAGCTGATTGATTTTTGTTTCCATCAAAGGGCCTAACTCATAAGTTGCCGTAATCAATTCTTCCTTCAATGGCTTTACTTTTTCCTTGTTGTCGTTTGCTTTGTATATCTCTGCCATGTGATACAATACTTCTGGCTCGAATGTCTTGCCTGCGATGTGATTGTTCACTATGGTCAAGGCTTCTTCCTTGTTTCCGTCATTGAAATGCGCCCAAGCCAAAAGATCGTACGATTGCGGTGTTGGTCTATTTTCAACTTCCTCTTCTGCCATTGTGATTGCCTTGTCTACATTTTCCTTTTCTTCTGCGTACAATTTCACATTGTAGGCATTGTACATGTCTCCATAGCCTTTGTTCTTTACAGCCAATTTGTATTCTGCCATAAAGGCTTCCTTTCCAGCTTCATCATTCAAGAATTCTGAGATATCTGCTTTTAACAAATAGTAATCCGGTGCATTGTAGTCTTTTGTTATTGCGTTTAGAATTCGCAATGCTTCCTCTGCGTTGCGCTCGTGTGAATACACGATCCATGCGATGCCTTTTTTGGCATAGGAGTCATCTGGATTCAAACTCAATGCCTTTAAATAATGATTGTATGATTTTTCTATTTGTCCGTCATGGCCATAGAAATCAGCAAGATTGGTATACGACCATTGCATCAAATCTTTATTTTTTGAAGCTTCTGCCTTTTGCAAGGCTTTCTCCATATATTCTATTGCAGCAGTCAGGTTTCCCTTGTGATCATTCCATTTTGCTGTCCTGATCAGGTAATCGAAACTGTTGAAGTCCACTATTTGTCCTAAATAATGTTTTGCCTTTTCATCGTCACCTAGTTCCATGTACACATCAAACAACATTTTCTGCGTACTCTTCAAATCTTCTGCCAAGACCTCTGCCTGTTTCAAAAGAGACAAAGCGTCCTTGAAACGGTGTTGTGAGATGTAGTTTCTTGCCAAAACCCTTAGATAGCCGGATTTGGTGTTTTTCGTTTTTTCGTTCAATGCCACCAAATGTTCTTCTGCCTTGATCAGGTTGGCTATGTTTCCTGTAGCTTGGAACAATTGCGATTGGGCTCCAGCCAATTTGACCAAGTAGGGGTATTGCCCTGGAGTGCTCTTCAATTTTTTTGTCCAAAATATGACCTCTTTCAAGGCATTCGTATAATTGTTGTTTTCTGAAGTCAAGAAAACATCATAATCTGTGGCCTTTGTAATTTGCTTGTCTGCCTTAGTATTGCAACTAAAGAGAAGTACTATTGCCAAAAGTGAATAAATTGTTTTCATTGTTTGTTTGTTTTAGTTGATTCTTGTTGTTTGCTAAAAAAAAGCTAGAGCGCTCGTTTGGGAAAAAACGCCCTAGCAATTTATCTTACCAAGGCGAAGCTAGGTAAGGGAATGAGTTTAGGAACGGCTTGTCGTTCGCACTTACGTTGTCATCGGACAAACCAGGGTTTTCAGACATCGTCAAACCAGTTTCTCCACCGAATATCAAGATTAATTCCACGGTGATTACGTCGTCTGCCAAAGCACGTCCAGTCAAAAGATTGGTTCCATCATAGAAAGAAGTAGTACCATCCAAGGATAGGTTGAGAACATCCGTTGCCAACAATCCTGTAAAGGTTGCTGCATCTTGTCCCAAGGCATTTTCATCTCCAGGATTTGCATAAGCTGGACTCAAAGCCGTCAAATTGGTTTCGAACATGCTTTGAAAAGCTGTATTTTGTTGAGAAGGAATTGTCGTATTGAACGTATTCTTTGAAGATGCTGAAACAAATACCGTATTCACGGCTGGTCTACCCATTTGATCGTTTTGTGCGTAGGTTCCAGAAAAATCCGGTCCACTATTGGGTGCCACCACAGTATTGTCATCATCATTTGAACAATTGAATGAAATGGCTGAGACTAGCATGGCCATCATTAATATCTTTATATTTTTCATAATTTTAAGTTTTGTGTTGATTATTATTATTTAGACTTAGACTCTACCCAAGTATTGATTGTTCCAGAACCACCAACCATCGATTTTGGTACTTCTACCACGATGGACATTACATTTGTACCTGCAAAGGTATCTGTTCCTGGTGAGTTGAAACTTGTTGCCGTACCGCCGATGATTTCACCATAACGAGCAAAATCCATAAAGAACGGGTCGTCTCTTGGTCCAGCAAATGTCTTGATGCCATTGGAGTTCGTTGCAATACTTGCAGAAGATCCGTAAGCTGTAATATCCACGACTGTTTGTGTCGCTCCTGTTTGAATTGTACTATTCAACCCCGTTTGTGTTGGAGCAACAGGCCCAAAAAAGTACATCTTCCCATCCCTTGGAATGGCTTGAATTACCAAATCTTCAACATTGTCATCATTTGTGTCAATATTGAATTCCACCAAGACATTTTCGTCAAATGCAGCTTGAGCACTTGCGGTTGGACTCAACAGTCCTTGTACGTTAGCCACAAACACGACATTATCCGTGTCTTGCGCCTGAAACGCATAGTAATCTGTGATATCACTTGTACCACCTTGAACAGCAGGGGCATCAATGTGATCCGCTGCAACCATAAAGAAACCAGCAATAGCTAAGATTGACGTTCCTAATAAAATTTTCATTTTTTTCATAATAGTTGAGATTTTGTTAATTATTAATTGATTCTCACCCATACCTACGGAAAAAAGAAAAGGTCGGTTTTGTTAAAATTATGTTAAAGAAAAAATATTCGTTATTTAAGCTTTAAAAGCTATCTTTATACTGCAAAAGAAATAGCCATATGAATCCATCAGCCAACGGTTGGATAAAAAAACTGATTAAAGCCCTTCAAACCTCAGAACATTCCACATCCATAATAGAACTATACAATGGATTGCGATTGTGTGGTTACGTATATGGTAGCAATACCGGTGTTGTTAACAACTATATGGAGAAAGGAGATCTCTCCTCCGAGGAAATTTGTAAAATCAACCATACGATTGCCTTGTACATTTCCAACAATGAAACACAAGACCCAAACAATTTTTTGGACAATGTCATTTCCTTTTACTCAAAAGTAAATGCATATAAGACTTCTTTTCTGTCTGACTTATTGGGAAAAAAAGAAGATGAAGCATTGTTGGAAAGCATTGTGCACAAACGCATTCAAATAGACGACAACCTAATCAACAAGAGCTTCAATTACTTCATTACAAATGCACTTTTGTTCATAGACATCTTGGCTTTTAGGGATTTCTTGACCACTGGAAGTGTCTCGGAAATAGACATAAAGCAAAAGGAAGCCATAATAGAAACCATAGTTTTGAACACGCTTAATGCCAAATTAAACAAAACCGAATACGATTCCAGTTTGATAAACTTCTTCGAACAATCGCTACGTTACCAGAAAGAAATTAAGTTGGGATACTTTGAGGCCATTGCTCTCTTGAAGACGGATTTGGACAAGCAATACATTTTCGATTTGGCCTGCATGTCCACTTGGAGCGATAAAACGATTGATGACAAGGAACGTTATTTTCTCATACAGTTGGGCACGGATTTGAAAATAGAGCAAGACAAGGTAGGTAACTCCATAAGCGTTATGCATAATTTTTTCACAGAACACCAGAAGGACATCGTATTGCTCGGATCCAAAAACATCGTAAAGACCTTTTACGACAACTCCAGCAAGATGGTAAGCAAGCTCATTTCGAGAAATAGCAAACGCCTGCAAAAGGAATTGTCCCAAAGCAAAGAATTGATGTTTTTAATTTCCCAATCCACCATAAGGGAGTTAACGGTTGAAGAACAGAAACAAGTTCAAGAACAATTGTTGGATATTTTCAAATCCATACCGAGTCTGGCCATTTTCATACTGCCAGGGGGCGCCATACTGCTTCCGTTGGTAATTAAATTCATCCCTAAGCTCCTACCTTCCAGCTTTGATGACAATAGAATTGAAGAACAGTAACTTGGATTTTCCTCTTGCTCCCATATTATAAAGTAATGCAACATTCTTCAAATCGATGGAATTCATACAATCAAAACTTCCTTCTTGTTGCCATTGTTTCATACTAATTCCCGTTCACTCATTCAAAACAAGGTTTCACTCAACCATTCTACACGTTCACTCATTCTTGTTTGCCCCTTCTTTTTAAAGGAAGTACCTTTTTGGTTCAAACCAAAAACATTTCACTTTAAAACTAACAACCATGAAAAAAACCTTCATTTTAATCACCTTGATGGTGACATGTCTATGCACAGCCCAAACCGTTTCAACATTTTTCAGCAATCCAGATGTCATTATAGACGATGCCATGGTGCAGGATTCCGAAGGTAACCTCTACGGATCCAATTTTGCGGGCAATTCCGTCTACAAGATAACACCGGACGGAACACAAACAACTTTCGCCACAGGTTTCGCAAACCCAAACGGTTTGGCTTTCGATTCTGAAGAAAATCTATTCATCGTGGAATATTCAGCGCAAAAAATACACAAGTACTCACACGATGGTACCTTGTTGCAATCTTTTGATGTAACGGACGGCTTTCCCTCCAACATTATAAAGTCCCATGATAGCGATGCCATGATCTTTACCAATGTGTCCGATCACAGCATAAACAAATTGGAGCAAGATGGCACCATCACCAAACTATTTGCAGGAGAACCATTGGATGTCCCTGTCGGTCTAACCTATGACAACCAAGGCAGGTTATACATAGGTAACTATTTGAATAGAAAAATCTATAGATTAAAAAACAATGGGGTAAAATACATTGCCACGATTCCAGATTCTGGCACCGTCTTCCCTTATTTGGCCTTTATCACTTATGCCAACAAACTCTTGTGGGCCACAAACTACGGCGAGCAAAAAATATACACGGTAAGGCCCAATAAAATTGACGATGTGGCCATATTTTCCGGAAGCACGATAGGCACTGATGATGGAGATTTCACAGAAGCCACATACACCTATCCTGCAGGCATTATCTATGACGAGAACGAAGATGCCTTGTACGTGAGTCAATATTTCAATGGGAGCGTTCGGAAGATATCCGACATTTCCGATTACAAAAGACCAAAGATAAAATTCAACGTATTCCCGAACCCTGCACATTACATTACTTTCGTAAAAGGGAAACTGCCAGCTCCTGGAGATTACAACATCTCCATCTTCGATAGTTCGGGCAATTTGGTCTATGAAGCAAATGAAAGTACGGCATATGGCAACATTATGTTTAAAAAAATAAAGATCAGTGATCTTAACATAACGAATCCCAGTGGAACTTTCATTGTAAAAGTAAGTACCGAAACGATAAGCAAGTCCAAGTTATTGATTATCTACTAGACATTGTTAAAAGAGATTGTTTGAAAATAATTTTGTAAATTTTGTACACTTTTGACCAAAGGGCATCAAAAACAAATTGAAACCTGCCACTACAGTTTTTCAATCATGATTTACCTTGAATAGTCTAAAGTCCCTAAACGGCAATTGTAACTGTTTTCAGACAATCTCCTTTTTTTACTCCAACCACGATTTAAAGTCCTTGACCCGTTCTCTTGCAACGACTACCTCTTGTTCCCCATAGGTCTTGAGCTTTATTTGCAATCGAGAATTGGTATAGCTTATCATATCCTTGATGGCTTGGATGTTGACAAAAAACTTTCTATTTATTCTAAAGAACGTCTGTGGCTCCAACTCCTGCTCCAATTGATCCAAAGACATGTCCAGCAAATAATTGCGTCCCTCGTTGGTAAAAAGGTAAGTACCTTTGTTCTGACTATAGAAACACTCGATGTCATCAATGTTTACCAGTTTCAAATGCTGCCCCACTTTTACCGAAAAACGTTTTTTATAATCTCGCTCTATTGGATTGATCAATAGCTTTTTAATGTCATTGAAATCCAGAGTTACATTCTGTTTTTTTGGCAATCTCGTCTTGAACTTTGCAACTGCCGTTTCCAAATCGTCTACATCTATGGGTTTCAACAAGTAATCTATGCTATTCAACTTAAAGGCTTGCAAGGCATATTCATCATAGGCGGTAGTGAATATTATGGCAGATTGTACCTCGACGGCATCAAATATTTCAAAGGACAGGCCATCGCTCAATTGAATGTCCAAAAAAATCAGATCTGGATGTTCATTCGTTTTGAACCATTCTACGGATTCCTCTACCGAATGCAACAAGGTTTCTGCTTTTATGTCCAAAGCTTGCAACATTCTTTGCAAACGGCGGGCAGATGGTTTTTCGTCCTCTATTATTATTACTCTCATTAGTTTTCTCTATTCGTTGTATTTGATTGTTTATGATCTTGTTTTTGTTCCATTTCAATGCAAACAATTGTCAAGCCTACTCCCATCGTCTTCTTTCCTCCTCCTCCATGAACTTCGCTATTTTACGGTCTTCCCATTGTTTGTTGAAAATTAGACTTTTTCCAAAAACACCCAAAGCATGAAAAACGAGGCCAATGCCCCAAAAAAAGGCAGTGGCAAAGGTCCCAAAGCTCCAAAAGTCTTCACCTGAGTTTCTGGCTACCATTATGATGATAAAAGCATTTACGATGATGTAGGAAGCCAAATGCCAATAGAAGCCAACTATCTTCTCCACTTTTTTCTTAGCTCTCATATAAGCTTCTTCTCGTTCGAAGTATTTCTGCGAATCTTCGTCCTCGTAGGGTTCTATGTTGTATTTTTTCATTTTCCTTGTTTTTTTGTTTATGAACGGCTTGCCATATGTGTGATTCATTATCTCTTGTCAATCCCAAGGTTTGCCCTTTTCCTCCTCCATGAACTTCTGGATCTTGCGTCGCTCCCAATCTCTACCCAAGACGCCATCGTTTACAAATACCTTGTATGCGTGGAAAGCAAGCCCCACTCCCCAACCTATTGCCGAGAACCAAAACCATTTGAATTCCCAATAAGTCCTGTAGTTGATAAATATCAAAAAAGGTATGACCAAGCAATAGGATATGAGGTTGTAATAAAATCCCTTTAGTTCTTCTACGTGTTTTCGTGCTCTTATGTATGTGTCATCAAATTCTTTTTCTTCTTGTTGTTGTCTCATAACTTTTATTTGTTTTGTAAGCATGGGAACGGCCACTTTGAAATGGGTTCCATCTTCGTTGACGCTTACTTGTTTGTTTGTTAATAATTGATAGCGTTGCCTAATGTTGCTTAAACCCACACCGCTACTTTTCTTGATTACTTGTTTTGCTTGCAGATTGTTTTCCACGATCAAAATTCCATTGTCCTCATAGATTCTAATGTGCAAGGGTTTGTTCGAAGTCACTATGTTGTGCTTCACGGCATTCTCCAAAAGCAATTGCAAAGACAGGGGCACTACTTTGCTTTCCGGGTTCATGGACTGTTCAGGAATTTCGAAAACAATGCTATCTTCAAAACGCATTTTCAACAAGGACATATAGGTCTTTGCAAATTGCAACTCTTCATCTACCGTTACCAAATCCTTGTTTTTTTGCTCCAAGACATAGCGATATACCTTTGATAGACCAGTGGTGAACCTTTGTGCATTTTCTGGGTGTTCTTCAATCAAACTGGTCAATACATTCAAACTATTGAAGAGGAAATGTGGATCCAATTGATTCTTCAGAGCATTGAATTTTGCACTTGCCGTTCCTGCAATGACCTTTTGCTCCTTTACCTTGTTTTCTTGTTTCGATCTATAGTAATAAAAAATATAGAAGGCTGTTGTTACCGTTATGGAGATGGTCAAAGAGAACCAATAATGCATCAGTTTTTCAGCCCCAATGAACTCCGCCAAGGGCATATCGTATATAATTACCTTTATGAAAAGACGCATTATGAAGATGGCTACGACGGAAATCAATACCGATGCCGATGCTGCAAGCAACAAATTTCTAATTTCAAAGATCCTATTCTTGAAGCGTCGCAACAAATAGGACAATACGTGTGCATTGGCCATGTACAATACGACAGCATACATTTGGTTATAGGCAAAGTCCAAATAGAAATTCTCATCCATTTCTATTTCGAAACCATTCAAATACATTATCAACCCCCTTATCAAGAATATGATGACTCCTATGGTAAACGCCTTTCCCAGGTCTTTGAAAAATTCCAACATCTTAGTTTTCTTTACACGATTTCAATACTTCTTCTGCACGCTCCTTTCCCCAATTCGGATGAAATTTCGTTTCAGGTTTAAAGTTAGCAAAAAGTTCTACAGCTTTTTCCACATCCTTGCAAAATGGTGCTGTATCTTGTCCAAAATACCTTGCAGCTCCCATGTCCCATTCCGCCTTGTTCAACAACACTCTTGGATTGTTTGGACTTATTCCTCTGGCTGTGGCATACAGGTTTGCTATCTTGCCCGAAAGTGTCATTCCATAGGTGGCACCATCACTCGCCACATAAACTGTATGCAACAAAGCTTGCATTACCATGATCTCAGGATTGTCCTTGGAAATGGCTGCTGCATCGTCTATGAATCCCTGGGCGCGATTCAATTGAGCTTCGAGTTTCTCTTTGTCCTTTAAAATGGTAAATCCGTCCAACACAAGAACTTCAGCAGCATAATAGGCAGGTAACCAATTGTCTGGTTCTGCACTGGCTATGCGTTCAAATAGATTCACGGCATCCTCTATCTTTTGTTCTTCCCATAAGTCAAATGCTTTTTGCATTCCTTTTTCATAGTTGTTTTGCGCAAATAGCATGGAAGTTACCATAAACGCGATAATGAGTGCAATTTTGTACATGTCGATTTTGTTTTGATTATACTGCAAATATCCAATGGAATTCCATTTTTTAAAAAAGAGCATTACCGAATTGTCATTTTCCTTGACTGAATCGTAATGTCTTTTCTCTTTTATGCAAACAGAAAGTTCATTTAGACAAAAACACGTATTTATACTCACTTTTTTTTAACGCAATGCCATTAACTTGTGAGCTCATTTCATTAATGTAACTCAACCATTAAATATCATAAAACAGACTCAAATGAAAAACATAGCAAAAACATCAGATGTCATTATCGTAGGAGCAGGAGTCTCTGGTCTATATTCAGCTTGGCGTTTATTGAAAAAGGATCCAAAATTGAAGATAACCATACTGGATCGTTTGGACAGAACAGGGGGACGTTTGGATACCGACCTCATAAAAATCGACAATGGGAAAGATACTAGTATCGTTAGAGATGAAGAAGGAGGCATGCGTTTCACCTACGAAATGAAGGAATTGATGTCCTTGTTCTACGGATTGCAATTGTGTGATCAAATAGTCGATTTCCCCATGACGACCAATCGTTTCTTCGTTCGTGGCCATAGCTTTACTGCCGATGAAGCCGCTGCCAACAACAATGCCATTTGGGGAGCACTTTACGATCTTGCTCCAGCCGAACAAAACCAAAGTCCTGGAACCATTTTAAACGTTATTTACAATAGAATACTGAAAGCCAATGGTGTCGATGAGGCTCCAGCAAATCCAACTCCAGAATTTTGGCAGAAGTTTCGCCTTAAATTCAAATGGAATGGTGTGACGCTCAACCAATGGCAATTGGGAGGTTTGTTCAAAGACATGGGGTATTCCCAAGAATGTCTTAAAATGATGGTGGACACCGTAGGTTTTCAAGGGCCATTTTTATCACTCGCCAATGCAGGAGAAGCGTGGCAAATATTGGAAGACTTTCCTAAAAACCCACATTACCATACTTTCAAATACGGTTTCAGCACACTTATAAAAGCCCTTGAAAAAGAAGTGAAGGAAATGGGAGGAGAAATACATTTGGGCATTAATTTAAACGGAATCTCCAAATCTGGAAAGGACAAATACGAATTGGAGGTAAGCCCGACACAACCAGATGGCATAAACTATCCGGACAATAGGAAGAAAACAATGATCAAAGCCTACAAAGTCATTTTGGCCATTGCCAGCAATGCGATGCAACAAGTTTTTGAGGATTCCCCTGTAATGAATCAAGACAAAAATGCAAAACAGCTTTGGGAAGACATCCACTCGATAGTCAATATGCGATTAATGAAGATCAACCTATATTTCGATAGGCCTTGGTGGAGAGATGGAGATACTGGACAGCCAGCCATTGACTTTGGGCCATCGTTTACCGATTTGCCAATAAACGCCGTCTATCCATTCTACCCCATCGATGGGCCATCCAACAGCAACCCAGCAGCCTTGACCATATATTGCGACTACGACAACACCAAATTCTGGCAAGGCTTGCAAAACGTTGGTCCATTGTTCGATTCCAAATTGCAGAAAGACCATAGCAAACCACCGCAAACACTATTTGCCGCCTCACAAGCTGTCGTGGACGAAGCCGTAAAGCAATTTAAACAGCTCTTCAACACCCATCACGTGCCAACTCCTGTAATGACGAGTTACCGCAACTGGGATGGCGAAGACAACTTTGGTTATGCATACCATCAATGGGGGTTAAATACAGACGACAAGAAGGTGATTGCAAGAATGACAACGTTGGTAAAAGGAGAAAAAATATATAGTTGCAACGAAGCTTGGTCCGATATGCAAGGGTGGGTCAATGGTTCTTTACGTTCCACCGACCTGGTATTGAAGGAATTTGGATTGGAACCAATCACGAAGATGTATGATTCTTGCCCAAATCTGGATGCTACCTCTTAATCGGAACTCTTGTAAAAGAAAACATTAAAACAAATGGTATGGAAGAGACGCCCTTAAACTGAATGCAAGTATCCACATTTCCAAGGACGTTTCTTCTTATATTATCAACTAAAAAAAAACACAAAGACATGAAACGAACTATGACAAGAATTTTGATACACATCATAATGATTGTTTGGCAAGTTTCATATGACATCTAAAAACAATATTACAAGCATATGAAAAACTACATTTTCGGATACGGTTCCTTGATAGAAACGGAGTCCAGATTACGAGCCGCTCCTATGGCTAAAGTTGCCTTCCCAGCCATAGCACGCGGATTTCAACGTGGGTGGTTTGCAAGAATGCCCGATACTTTGGCTAGCATATCTCCTACCTATTTAGGATGTTTTCCAAAAGAGGGCAGTCATACCAACGGTGTGATCTATGAAGTCACAGAAGAAGAATTGGAAGCTACAGACGAAAGAGAAATGGGATATAAACGCATTGAGGTCAAGGATTTTGAAGAGTATTACCCAATAATAGAGACTGGTGACAAAGTTTGGATCTATGTCAATACATTCCCAGATGTCACACCGCCTCCTTCCACCTTTCCAAACAAGAACTACCCAATCGTACAATCGTATGTGGACATCTGCATCAACGGTTGTTTGGAAATTGAAAATAGTTTCCCCAAAGCCAAGGAAGATCACTTTACCATAGATTTCATTCGTTCTACCTCACAATGGAGCGCACATTGGGCAAACGATAGAATCTATCCTAGACGCCCGTTCATGTATCGTAAGAATGCCTTTGAGATAGATGCCATTTTAAAGGACAACTTGCCTGACTTATACGATAAGATTTACATTGAATAAGAGTTTTTATTATCTAAAATGAACTTTATAGATAGTGGAGCAATCCCATTTCAACCAAGACATAGACAATATTATCTTGTTTTTCTTTTTGCATTGTCCATTGTTTTAAAAGAAGCATTATACTTGAGATGCGTGTAGAATACATAATGAAAATAAACGTAGCTGTTTGTGTTTATTCAATAGTTGTAACTAATATCTCAAGCTCTAATAGAACAGAATTTTATTAAATAAAAATAACGTTAAAAACTAACGGTGATATAATATAGACTTGGCGATAAAATTAAGGCTGAATCCCCATAACATTGAAAACTCTGCAAAAAAAAACAGATTCAAGAACACAGAATTTCTTTCAAAGAAACAACAAATGCCACTTTTAATTCTCTTTGTTTCTTTAAGTAAAAGAGTTAACCAAAATGCTATTTAAACAAGCCTCTTTAAATAGAAGGTCGCTTTACATGTAAAAATGACCTTTGCATTTGCTCTTCAAATAGGTAGGAGTTCCGAGAAAATAAAACGTATATTGCTGAAAAATAAAATTTAGACCCCATTCCCATCTACACAAACTCTTATTTAAAATCAGCAATAAATGGATCTTACTAACCCTCTAGTATATGGAATTCCATGTTTTTTAGGCTTTATAGCAATTGAACTTACTTACAGCAAAACTTTTGATGACAAACAACTGTATAAATGGAGAGATTTAATATCAAGTTTATCACTTGGTGTAGGATCTGTAATACTCGGTGCACTCATTAAAACTGTGACCATAATATTGGTTTTCAATTTTGCATACGACATCTTCAATCCAATGATAAATGGTGTTCGCACGAACATTATGGGTTGGGAGTCTTTTGGACATGTTTGGTACATTTGGCTCATTTGCATGCTTTTGGATGATTATTCCTACTATTGGTTTCATAGACAAAATCATATGATCCGCTTTCTATGGGCAGCACACATCGTGCATCATTCTTCGGATAATTTTAATTTGGGCACGGCTGTTCGCAACGGTTGGTTCACCATTTTTTACAAACCTTTTTTTTATGTTTGGATCGTGATCATTGGCTTTCCTCCAGAAATGCTTGTTGTTTGCATGGGTATTGAAGCTTTATGGCAATTTCAACTACACACAAAATATGTTAAAAAAATGGGATTCCTAGAAAAAATCATCAATACGCACACCATGCATCAGGTGCACCATGCTCGCAACATTGAATATATGGACAAGAACCATGGAGGGATCCTCAATGTTTTTGATAGAGTTTTTGGAACTTGGAAAGAACTAGACGATTCCATTGATATAGAATACGGGGTTTCCACTCCTCCAAATTCTTATAATCTGTATGTTATTTTAACCCACGAATACAAAAACATTTGGGAGGATGTGACAAAATCAAACAGTTGGCATCACAAGTTCATGTATGTTTTTGGCCCTCCAGGTTGGAGCCATGATGGAAGTACGCTTACAATAAAACAAATAAGGCACAAAATGTTAAAAGCATCTAAAAAATAGTATTTTAAATACTGTAAAATCAAAAAGTGGTTGAGATTTCTGAAGGCTATGTAAATGCCCCAAGTACTTGTATCAACAATTTTTAAAAGTATCCAACAACTAATTTTGGATATCAATTTCATTTATATAAAACTCCATATAATCAGTATCTTTACCTTTCATCAAACCATCTAAAAAGATGAAACACACAGATCCGCCCATCATAGTAGAGCAAACATTCAAAGCAGCGCCAACACTCTTATGGAATGCGATAACCAAACACGACGAGATGGTGCTTTGGTTTTTTGACAACATCCCTGAGTTCGTTCCAGAGATTGGTTTTACAACACGGTTCGAAGTACGCTCCGAAGACAGAACATTTCCTCACTTATGGCGCATCACGGAAGTCTTACCCAATGAAAAGATAAGTTACCATTGGTCTTACGACAACTATCCAGGAGAAGCCATCGTATCCTTCCAATTGTCCAAAGTGAATGACGGCACCAAATTGACATTGACCAATCTCATATTAAGTAACTTTCCATCCGACATTCCAGAATTTACCAGAAAGAGTTGCACACAAGGTTGGAAATATTTCATACAGCAACAACTAAAAAAATATTTGGAAGGCAAATCATAATAATCATTACCTTTATCCTTCATCAATTCAAATGAAACATTCAAAACTAAAGGTTGGACACACAAAAGAATGACTAGTATGAATGTTGCAGATGGTAGATAAAAGACAATAAACACAAACAAATTAAAAGAATGAAACGCATCACCTTATTTTTCTTTGCCTTGGTGGCTTTCACAGTTGCATCTGCACAAAGCACAGATGCTGAAAACAAAGTCAAAGCATTGATCATAGGCTCTTTTGACGACGTTTGGTCAAATTTGGATGCTTCTAAAATAAAAGACTACCACACCGAAGATTTCATCTTGCTGGAACATGGCGAAGTTTGGACCAACAAGACCATTGCCGACTACACTGAAAAAGCCAAGCAAAACAGTCCCATCCCAAAACGAGAGAACCGTTTCGAGTTCATAAGCATAAAAATAGAGGAAAATATGGCTTGGTTGGCATACCACAACTATGCAACGTGGACGCTAAAAGGGGAAGAAAAAGGAAAAATGCAATGGTTGGAAAGTGCAACTGCAATATTGACCAAAGATGGTTGGAGGCTACAGATGCTACATTCTACAAGAGTAAACAAACATTAAAAAGCACATTGCCATGAGAAGATATTTAATTGCAATGACCCTTTTGGTTGGCATATTTGGCCATACGCAGCAAGACGATAGGCTCTCCACCATCGATTTCGTTGAAATATTGAACGACAACAAAGCCGAAGCATTGTTCTATTACCAAAACAACTGGAAGATGCTACGAGAAGAAGCCATGAAAAAGGGCTACATTCATTCCTTTCAGCTTATGGAGATGGAAGCGACACCAGAAGCTTCCTATCATTTGATCTTGATTACCACCTACTCCAACAAATTACAATATGATGAGCGAGAAGCGCATTTTGATGAAATCATTACAGCTGGCAATGGGTTGAAACTATTGAATGACAAAGCCCCAGGTGACTTCAGAAAAGTATTGTACGGCAAAGATGCCGTAAGACATTTACATTGAACACATGAATAACCCGCTCTAACAACTTCCACTATGAATAGCTCTTTCGTAGCCATAGACTTTGAAACTGCCATAGGTCATCACATCTGTTCGGTTGGTATCGTTACCATTCAAAATGGTGTAATAATAGACGAGTACCATGCTTTGATTCAGCCACCAAACAACCAATACAATTGGCATAACATACGTGTGCACGGAATAACGGAAAACGACACGCGACACGCTCCATTTTTCAGAGCTGTCTATCCAGAGATAAAAAGACGCATTTCTGGAAAAGTCATCGTTGCCCACAACGAATCTTTCGACAGAAGTGTCCTTTTGAAGACCATGTCTCATTACAACATATCTCATTCCGATTTGAATGTTCCTGATAAATGGGAATGCACCTTGAGAATTTACAGAAAAAAAGGCTACAAACCTGTCAAATTGGATGCCTGCTGCAAAGTACACAACATACAATTGAAACACCACGATGCCCTCTCCGATGCCCGTGCGTGTGGCAAACTCTTCCTCATTGCTCAAAATGAACGCTTGTCTTTCGAGTTCTAATCAAATAGCCTATAATATATTAGCCTTAATGTAAAACTCAACTCGATGCTAAAATCGACATTCCTTCTTACTTGCCATACTTTTAACAAATACCTCTCTTTTTACAACACCACACCATATCAACAACAAAAACGTCAAAGTTGCCTTTCATGCAGTAAATGTAAATTATCCTCTTAGCTTCAGCTATGGATTTCAACAACCAACAGATGAACAGGCTTTGCTTAAAATTCAACTCAAAACACCCTATGACAACTCTTCCGAATTGATGTGACAGCATCAAAGACATTCAATTAAAAACAAAAAAACACGTATAACTACGTGTTTTTTTGTTTTGTGAAACCAGTAAATTTAAGTTTCGAAAAACCACATCCATTATATGAAAAGCCTATATAACGACAAACAAAGAGAAGACGGTAAAAAAGAGCGAGAATTAGCCCCTAAGGATGCCAAGTACTACAACACCACTTGCAACTGCAAAGACCCTATAGATTGTTTGGAACATATGTTTTGCACGATGACTCAAGAACGCCGTGTCGTCCTCGAAGGTCAATGTCCCGCAAGACGCCCAGTTTTCTTACGCACGCATGGCATCATAGAAGGAGAGATAAGCATTCTTGAGAATGACAAGGTTTCCAAGGAATACCGTCACGGAATCTTTGAAAAACCATCCAAGCACCCCGTTTACGTCCGTTATTCGTCAGATTTGGCTGACGGTAGACCAGATTGGAAAAGCACCATTGGCATTGAAATGAATGGACAACCAGTTGAAGAACCTACTGTTCCTGGAAAACCAGAGATAAAAAATCCAAAATGCCCATTTAGTGGTATAAAACCTCAACTCCCTCCACAAGAGCAACCAAAACCATTGACAAAAGAGCAAATAGATAGCATTACTCACGTACGCATTCACCCAGGAATAGGTATTGCTCGTGTTGGGAACAGTGTCAGAGAGTATTACATAGGACCAGAAGTTTCCAACCCGGAACCAACTCCATTTGGAGCAACACGGGACAAAGGAGGCGCCATAAAACGTCAAGCTGCTCGTTTTCGTGTCTATGGCTATGACAAGAATGGAAATGTGGTAACCGAAGTACAACAATCTGAAAATACAAAGGTAGAATGGGCAGTCCACGTCGCGAATAAGAAATCTGCTTGGTACGAATTCGACGCAGCCATGGACATTCCTGCTACTGTTAGTTTGACAGTCCCATTGAGAAATCCAGGTGTAAAAGGCAGCGCAAGGTTTGCTTTGGCTATAGATCCGGGTGAAAAGAAAATAATGGGATTGAGCATGAACGACTCCAGTTACAATCTAACTGGAAGTTTTCAAGGAACCTCTGTAATGCTGGGTCAACTGCGAACCGATTCGGTGGGACGCCTATTGTTCATGCCTGGATTTGGAGTTTCCGCAAGTCCATCGAACAAACCGGTTTTTAGTCCGGACAATCCAAGCAGTTTCAACAATCCTGCAGGATGGTATGATGACATTGCCGATGGGCCGGTAAGAGCCAAGGTAACCATAGGTGACAAGGATTTTGATGCAGACCCGGCATGGGTTGCCTCTGCTCCACCAAACTATGCACCAGACATCATTGGTTGGAGAACGATGAACGATCTCATGCAGAACGTATACATGTCTTCTGGAATGATACCGCTGCCAAAGCGCATTTCGTTTAAAACCCATGTGCTACCAATTTTAACACGTTTAAGTGAACTGCAATGGGTGAACAAAGGATTCCTTTCCATGTTTGGAGCAGGAGCTCCAATGAATTTTACAGACAAGGCGTTACTCACAAAATTGGCAATAGCGCCAATAAGCATGTCGTACCCCGACCCTAATGGAGAATTGCGACGCACCATTTACAATAGCTTTAGATCTTTAAATGCAAAATCCGTGGAAGAAGGTGCTTGGCCATGGATCTATGGTGATGCCTTTGGATATACCAATCCAGACCCGACAGTAGCTCCATCTGCAAGTACTTACCTTCAATTGCCTCCATTGTATGATTACATATTGGCTGCTTGGGTGAAAGGAGATTTCATTAGTGACTACAATCCTGAAGCTCCTAAACATCAAACCTTTGAAAAGGTCGATTTACAAGACCAACCAAATACCTTGGATCAAGCAAACATGCATTTCTGCATTGCCGATGCTTTTCACCCTGGAGCAGAATTGACTTGGCCCATGCGAAACGCATCCATGTACCGTGCCCCATATCGAATACGAATGCGTGCAGCTGGAAAAGACGATCCCACGTACGGCGCGTCTTTAACTACTGAACAAGTAATTGCCATGAATGGACCGCTTTACGATCAAGGACCTGGTGACCTGACACGATGGATGGCAGTACCTTGGCAAGGTGATACGGCTTTCTGTCGTTCTGGCTACGACATGGAATACGATCCCTACCTCCCAACATTTTGGCCTGCGAGGGTTCCCAATCAAGTGCTTACAAGAATAGATTATCGCACTCTTATGGACAAAGACACAAAGTATGAAGAGCGCATTGCTGCATTCCAAAATAGGCCAAGTTGGCTACGACAATTGCCCGGAGCCAACCCCATACCTGAACAAATGATGTATATGATTCAACATTTCGGTGAAATGGGAATTGTAGAAGCCATGCCTTCTCCAAACAAGGAAAAAGGATTTGAATGGTTGCCTGAAACATTGTATGTCGAAAACTTGACACAGGTAAAAGGTGCCGAATTGGACGAAGCTCACAAATTGTTCATGGAGAACTATGGCAATTTGAACGATACCGATCGTGCTCTAACCGAAGCAGGATGGTTTAGTGAAGAAAAAAGAAATGAATTCGCAACCATAAAGCGTAGAGGAAACTAATGACAATACCGCATTATGACGTTGTCATCGCAGGTTCTGGGCCAGCAGGATGTGCTGCAGCCATCCGTTTGAGACAATTGAATCTATCGGTTTGCATCGTTGACAATGCAAATGACAACGCATTGAAAGTTGGCGAGTCATTGCCAGGGGCAGCAATACGGTTGCTAAACCGTTTGGGAATTAAAAATATGAGTCAGCTATTGCCACAATCAGCCTATTCTCCATGCATCGCAAATGTTTCCGCATGGGGAATGGATGATTGGACTTACAACGATGCCATCAAGAATCCAGAAAATGGAGGTTGGCATATTCTGCGTCATAAGTTTGACAAATCTTTGAGACAACTGGCCTCACAGAATGAAGTTACCTTCTATAACGCAAAATTCGGAAAAACGACATCCACAAGGCAAAAGAACGATACCAACGAGATCAATCATAGCATCAGTTTCAAAACCAAAGATACAGCACTTCCCGAAACGATATCTTCCAGATGGATCATAGATGCAACTGGAAGAGCTAGTGCCGTCATCAAACAATTCGGAATAGATCGCCTTGCCTTTGAGCAACAAATAGCTGCAATTGTTTGGCTGAAACCATCTACCAAAAAAAATCAAGATAGCACCACTCGAATCAAGTCTGTCGAAAATGGATGGTGGTATAGTGCAAAACTACCAGACAATACGAGAGTAGTTTCTTTTCACGGATTGCCAAATGACATTGCCAAGATGGTAAAATCCAAAACTTTGTTTGTATCTGAAGCCAACAAGGTCAATATACTCATCGATTCGATCGCCGAAAATGAAATTTTAGAAGGCGTCATTGCTCGAAATGCTGGATTTTTCAAGGCTAGCGATGTTATCGGTAAATCTTGGTTAGCCATTGGTGATGCAGCTTTGTCACTGGATCCCATATCTTCGCAAGGTATGTTTTTCGCACTCTATAGTGGTGTTAGAGGTGCAGAGACCATAGCATCTGTAATTAATGACAGTAACGATTGTAGTGGTATTCGAGATGCCTATAGACAGAAGGTCGAAAACGTATTCATAGCAAATGCCAATTCCAGAAAACATTATTATACGACTGAACAACGCTATGCTTCTCACCCCTACTGGAAACAATATTTAAACTCCGTGTAGCTGTCTTGTTTATTTTTGGCCTTCTCGAACACAAAACGCACGTTAACTATTTAAATACGAACGTGCTTTAAAACTTGTTGATAAAATCCACCAGATTGGTTTCTCTTGGCAAATCCAATTTTTTGCGTAATCGATAACGACTCATCTTAACACTTTCAGTGGAGATTCCCATCAAATTGGAAATGTCCTTGGACGTCAAATTAAGTTTCAAGAAAGAGCATAGCTTCAAATCATTTGTCGTTAAAGACGTGTGTGTTTGTCTTATCTTATCAAAAAAACCATCGTTGACTTTTTCGAAAGCAACTTTGAACTCTTCCCAATTTTTATGCGAATTATTTGAAATGGAAGAATATAGTTTATCAATCTTGTCATAGTAAGCTTTACCCAAATCTTTTTTCAAATCAAACAAATCGCTTTTGAATTGTTGCAAAGACTCTCCTTTCTCTATAATCTGCAATGTGGCCGTGGTCAATTCCTTTTGCTTCAATTCCAAGTTGATTTTGGCTTGTTCCAATTGCCTCTCTGTTTTCTTCTTTTCTCTTTCAATCTGTTCTCTTTCCTTTTTATGTTTGTTTCTCAAATGCTTGATTGCAAAGAATGCAGCAATGGCTATAGACAAGGCAATTAATGCATAAAAGAATTTCATGATCCTATTAATCTCCTTTTCCTTGTTTAATACCTCGTATGCTTGTTCTTGACTTGCCAATTTATAATCTTGATCTATCTTATAGATTCTCCAAGTGTTCTGTATTCCAAAAAAGTCTTGATCGATCTCTGCATATTTCTTAAAATAGCAATGCGCACTTTTAATGTCATTGGTCATCTCATAAAGTTTGGCCAACAATAGATAAATGTCCCTCTTAATCTTTTGTTGATCCGTTTTACTTGCAAAGTCATTGGCCTTTTTCGTGTAATTCAAAGCTTCAACGTAATTCTCTTTGGCGGCATAGAATTCTCCTAGGTAATAAAAGCCCATGGCTTTGTCGCTTTCACTTCCATTAACCTCTATCAAGGAAATGTTCTCTTTCAAATAGGGTTCTGCCCTATCGATGTCTCCCTGCTTCAAATACACCATCCCATATTCCATCAACCCTCTGGATTTTCTAAAGATGCGGGTGGATTCATTTATATCCTTTACTTCTTTCAATACATTCAAAGACTTGTCCAAATACAGCAATGCATCTTCATAGTTTCCTTGAAATTTATGTATGAGCGCTATGTTCTCCAATGTATTGTTCAAGAACTTCAACTTGTTTTCCGTATTGGACTTGTAGAGATCCTTTTCTGCTTTCAAATAATATTCCAGTGCCAAATCGTACAATCCCAAAGATTCGTAGACAACTCCCAAATTGTTGCTTACGGCAGAAATCATACTATAGTTTTCTGAATTTTCCAACAATTTCAACGTCTCTTCATAGTAATGAAATGCATTGGCATAATCGGATTTCGCTCCGGAACTCAATCCCAACCCAATCAACGCATCAATTCTAAGGCTGTCATCATTCAATTGTCTAGCTATCAAATCGGCTTCCTTGTATAGTATAATTGCCTTATCTGGTTCATCACTATAAGTATCTTTTCCCTCTTTCAACAAAGAAATGTAGGTTTTCATCAATTCATCTTTACTAACACCAGATTGTGCATCTACATTTAAGTGAAATGCCATTGAAAGCAATAGCAACATCACATTGTAATTATTCCATTTACGCATAAGATTATTTTTGTCTGTAAGGAGATCAATTAAGTAGTTTGTATACGTTAAATATAAGGATTGTAGACTATAATTTAGCATAGTATTTCTATTTGTATACTTAATGTAGACTCTGTATTTGTTGGATTACAATGATCTCTAAGTAACTTAGTAAAACATGAAAACATAGAAGGTAACCCTCTTTTACTTTAGCTTTAAATGACAATATTTAACATAAGATAAAGCATAAAAACAAAATTTACCTCTTAGTAGAACATATTAGAAAACTAGGCTTTTTTTTAATTCTCTCCCGTTCAGAAAGATCAGATATGCAAAATAAAGGCATAAAAACGAATAATCACATTGTAGATTTACCTCCCATCTATTTTTGGATTGTATCATTTAAATCGAAATCTTCAAAATCTACAATGTACAAAGAGAGTTGCTAGTGAAATAAGTGGCTATTACCCAGTTGCCCTATATGATGTATTGCTATAATCATATAGGGCTTTTTCGTGTAAAAGGGTTAGCATTCACAAATCACATCCATTCGACGAATTGCTCATAATGGGGGAAAACACCCAAATGAACAAAAGCCAAAACCCCCTCTCATTATCAGCCTATTACCTCTTGAAAACCCCATTTGCATTATACAACTTTGCAGAAATGAATTAATCCATTGACGGAAGCCGAAAAGTCTTTGAATCAAATAGAGTAGGCCAACATAATACTTAGAAACAATGCCAAGATTAAATGAAAAACAATTGATGGTTGCTAGACAGGAATACAATTCCTATTTGGCTGTTGGAAACGTGGGGTTTCCAAAATTGAACTTGAATACACCTTTGGACTTCTTCAAGAAGAAAGGCAATACGACTTTCGAGTCCTTAGGTTGCGTAGGATACAATCCCGAATTCGAAGAGTTGACAGCCACTGTCAAAATAAAAAGAGCTACCGGCTACTCGGGCAACCTATGTAGCAAAGGGTCTTATGAATATGTACGCTTCTATCTGGACTATCAAGATGGAAACGGATGGGAAGACATGGGATATGTAGCTTTGAATGTACATGACATACCGACACAAAAAGATTGTAGCCAAAAATCTGAAAAGCCAATAGACTACGTAGTAAGGTTAAAAATTGATCCAAAACAACTATTCTGCAACAAAGCCAATTTACCGAAGGTAAAAGCCATATTGTCTTGGAACTCCATTCCACCGGCTAACGATCCAAATCAGGTTGCTGGAAATTACTCATGGGGGGATGCCAAGGTTGAAAACATTCAAATAAAACCAATAAAATTATTTTTTCCAACATTTCCAGTAGCTACGAACTTTACGCTTTCCAGCCTTTCCAAAAAGAGAGCCATTCCTAAAAAAGTAGATTTTCTAGAACTGGCCGATACTTACAAGAAAGAAAAGATCGAACCTCATCGCTTTGGCTATAAATTGCTGAAAGAGGCACAATCCACAACGAGCAATGCCATAGTAAAGAACATAACCAACCTGTTTGCTTCTAAAAACCTGTCTTTGGCAGAAAGTTTGGCAAACTTGAACAAGTTGAATTGCAACACCACCTATGAGGAACTCCTATGTGTTGGAGCAGATTACAACCAAGAGGCACTGGTAGGCACATTCAAAGTAAAAAAACCTTCTGGATACAGTGGTAACCTTTGCAACAAAGGTAGCAAGGAGTATGTTTCATTTTGGATACAAGAAGAAAGGTCTTGCAAATGGATTCATGCCGGTACTACCTTTGTGGAAGTACATGACATCAACCCTCTTCCAAAAGGAGGTCTGACCTATTCTGCTGTTTTGCCATATGATTTTTCGAAATTGAAAAAGAGATGCACCAAACCTCAAGTTTTAAAGGTAAGAGCAATATTGTCCTGGAATACTCCTCCAACGGGTATGGATTGCTCCAATTGGGGAAATGTCGTGGAGTCATACATACAACTAAAACCTAGAGTGGTCGTTATCGGAAATGCTCCAAAACTGATAACCGTGGGAGGCATCTCCACAGACAACATCAACCCTGTAACAGGTTTGACAGTACCTGGTGCCAAGTTCGAATTCAATCAGATAGGAACATTCAACAATAGTCCATTTAGGGGCGTCATCGTAGTACAAGGTGTCTCTGCTCCCTATGCTGGTCAAAAATACAAAGTGAAGATTACCAATCTTGCGACCAATGGTAGTTACTACTTGAATGACGACCTGAAATTGGTAGGCTTCTCTGGTGGTAGTGTAACGCATCCTGTAGTCTCAGCTGTGGGAGATGAATACACATACCAACCATACAACAACAACATTGGTAGCATCCTTGCCAGATTCTCTCCTGGTACGAACGACAGGATCAGGGTTACCATAGAACATGCCAATGGTGCTTCGGATAGTCAAATCATCCAAATGGATAGCACGCTACCTAAAGTAACCATGTCCATTGACGATGGCGGAAATTGTACGCATTACAACCAAGGAGACACCATTAAAGGTGAATTCACGGTGGCCGACAATTACCTTGAAAACTATGCCATAACCATAGGCACACTTGGAACCTATACGAGAATTGGAACTGGATTGGACCAATCTGGCACCAATACGGGAGCTGGTAAGTTTGAAATTCAGACCAATCCAAACGTTAATTGTGGTTCCATCCACTTGAGAGCAACTCAAAAAGCAATTTTAAACAGTGTAACCAAGGGTACTCGTGACGACGCTCACATTACCGTTTGTTTGAAATAATACAATTGTATTATTACTATTAACCTTGAAACAGTTCCTAAAATTTTAGGAACTGTTTTTTTGATTGTGCATACCAATATCGATTTTGCTTATTATAAACTCTTTGATTGGTTTGAAATTGATTATAGATTATCCAATTGATTATCTGTCCCCTTTTCACTAATGGTCCAAAAGAACCCCACAAAGAAAAATTGGTCGGCAGCAGGTTGCAAAGCCCTACGTGCAAAGTTGTTGTTCAAATCCGGGACATCTGCATATTGATAGCCATTGATGTTTTTAAATCCGAGCACATTGTTTACAGAGAAATACAAAATCTTCTGTTGCGTCAACAAGTAAGCCCAATTCAAGCTTAGACTGTTGTAACTTTTGGTCTTGTAATTTAAAAAAACTCCTTCGTTTGGATTGGTATACGTCCTACCAGAAGCAAAACCATAACTAACCCCAACTTGACTTTTCCATTTATCTATCCAATATTTCCCTACGACGGAAACATTATGTGCATTTGCAAAGTTTGGTTGTGCAGAAACTGGATAGTTTTTATAGTTGCGTTCCGTATCCAAATACGAGTAACTCAACCAATAATCCACGTTCTTTATACTTTTTCCATCTCTCCAAAACAAATCCAAGCCCTTTGCAAATCCATTTCCTAGATTGTCGTAATCACTATTGGGTTCTGCAAAATCGGTATCATACTTTATCAATCCATCGTAATCCTTGTAATATGCTTCTGCTCTAAATATCTTCCCATTGTCATTCAATTGGTAATTTAATATATAATGTTCTGCCTTTTCGCTCTTCAAGTCCTGGTCGAATTTCAAAATCGTACTATTCGGATTCTGATAAAAATTGCCATAAGCCAACGACACTTGACTTTTTACACTAGTTTTATATGCCAAAGACATTCTTGGTGACACCGTAGTTTCTTTGAGCAATTCGTTGTACTCTGCTCGCAATCCTGCCTTCAAAGCCATTTTCTTAGAAAAAAACACATCAGTTTCTGCAAAAGCGGCAACAATGTCGCTTGTAAAGCCATAACTTGATGGAGTTATAAAATCGTCTTCATAGTCTTCATTGAAATGCGTTGAAAGGTACTCGGCTCCCAAATTGAGTTTTATTCTGCTGTTGAAACGCCGTTTCAGCTTAAACTTGGCATGGACAGAATTCTCGGCATCCTCAATCTTGGCACCCATTGCATTCACTTTGGTTTTTGCATGGGTATAGCTCAAACCTCCAAATAGTTTCCAAACGTCATTAAAATCTCCTTTGTATGAGCCATTGAAATATAGGTTCCTGTTATTGAGTTTGAAACGTACTCCTTCGACAACGTTTATGTCTTCTTGAATCAAATCGAAATGCGATGCATCGAATGCGGTATACAACTTATAGATTCCATTGTCCGTCTTGTGTCTAAATACAGCCTCTCCTGAAGCTCCTTCGTAAGGTTCCTTCCAATCGTTCCTATCCTTGAAAATGGCATTGTATGGTTCTAAATTTATATAGGACGCATTGACGCTTATTGAATTCTTTCCCCATTTTTGAGTATTTCCCAGCGTTGCACCTACACTCATGATACCAACGTCCGTCTTTTCCTGTTCAGGCTCTCCTACGGTATTCAACAACAACACACTGGACAGTGCTTGTCCAAATTCGGCAGAATAACCTCCTGTAGAGAACGTTATCCCATCAAACAAGAAAGGAGAATAACGGCCTCGAGTTGGACTGTTGTTGGGACTAGGTGTGTATGGTGTAAATACACGAATGCCATCTATGAATATCTGTGTCTCTCCGGCATCTCCCCCACGCACAAACAACCTTCCGTCTTCCGATATAGTCGTTGTACCTGGCAATGTTTGCAACGCTCCCACAAAATCCCCCAATGCACTTGCAGTCGTTACCACGTCCAAAGGCTTCAACACAGAAATCTTGCTATTGTCTCCTGCTGCAAAGGTTCCTGCCGACAAAACTACCGTATCCAATGCATTGACATCTTCTCGTAACTTTATTGTCAAATTGTTCAATGTAGAAACATCACTTTGTAATTTTTCAGTTTCGAAGGACACGAAAGAAACAACCAATGTTTGGGTATTCGTTTCATTTGTAGAGAATGAAAACGCTCCTTTTTCATTGGTAGTTCCTCCATCGTAAGTTCCTTCAAGGTACACATTTGCCCCTTCTATGGGATTGTTTTTTGTATCTGTGACCTTCCCATTTATCGTGATTTGAGCAAAGCCTTGCAATGTAATTAAACCAATTAGTAGCATTAATACGAATTTCATTATGTTCATTTATTTTGATTGCTTGCACAAAAATGCCACAGCAACCACAATTTCAAAACTTATACTTGCTGAACCGTCTTTTTTTGAAGATGAAATGAGTATTTTTACTCCTCCCTAAATAAACCCTTATTTGAAACCAATGAACAAAATCCCTTTTTTAGTCGTCTTTTCCATTTTAGTTTTCATTGAGACTGTAATTGCAAATTTTGAAGGTTTGGACAATTTGCATTTTGCTTCGAAGCCATTGATTGTCGGTCTTTTGTTGTTTTACTTTTCAAGACATGGCAAACATCTTGGGCCCCATGCCAAGATCTTCACGACATTGGCCTTGTCTTTCTCTTTGGCTGGGGACGTCTTGTTGCTTTTTGTCTATGAATCTGGACACTTTTTCATTGCAGGATTGCTTGCTTTTTTAATTGCACACATAATGTACGCCATAGTGTTCTTGAGGCAACGCAATGCAAAAACAAAGCCCTATGGTTTCATCCTTTTGCTTTTAATCTATGCTTCTGGATTGTTTAGTCTTTTAAAATCAGGTTTAGGAGATTTGCTTGTTCCTGTCGTCGTCTATATGTGCGTCATACTACTAATGGCAGTATCTGCCTTTTTAAGACGTAAAAAAACAAATGCTTACAGTTACAATCTGGTATTTGTTGGTGCTCTGGCATTCATGTTGTCCGACAGCCTATTGGCAGTGAACAAGTTTTACACACCTTTGCCCTTTGCCGATTTTAGCATCATGTTTACTTACGCTTTGGCGCAACTATCGATTGTCTTTGGACTTTTGAAACAAGAAAACAGATAGTAAAGAAACTATTTAGGCTTGTAGAAAGGCCTTATTATGAGTCGGGCTGCCTTGTCGAAATTGATGTAATTGTAAGACCAGTTGAAAAATACGATTACTCGATTGCGAAAGCCTACCAAGGACATCAAATGAATGAACATCCATACAAACCAAGCAAAGAAGCCTGCAAACTTATAGTGCTTTAAATCCACGACTGCCTTGTTTCTTCCTACGGTAGCCATGGAGCCTTTGTCGTTATATGTAAATTGCTTCAGAGGTTTCCCATCAATGAGTCTCATGATGTTCTTACCCAACAGCTTTCCTTGTTGTATGGCAGGCTGGGCTACCTGAGGATGCCCATTGGGATATGCCTCGGTTTTCATCAATGCAATGTCGCCTATGGCAAATATGTTGTCATACCCTTCCACTTGATTGAATCTATTGACTTTGTATCTGTTAATGCGCTCCATGAGGGTTTCTGCTTTCAACCCTTTTACCGGTGCTCCCGTAACACCCGCTGCCCAAATCAGGGTTTTGGATTCCAATGTCAAGTCTGTGTTCGTAAGTGCGGTCTTCCCATCATAGTCTTTCACAAAAGTATTGCAATGCACTTTCACTCCAAGTTCCTTAAGAAACTCTTCTGCTTTCTTAGAAGCGTTTTCACTCATTGGAGGCAAAACTCTCTTGTTTCCCTCCAATAGGTGTATTTGCATTGCATTCGCATCGAGGTCTCTATAATCTCTAGGCAAGATGTGGTTTTTAAGTTCTGCTATGGCTCCAGCCAACTCCACCCCTGTAGGTCCTCCTCCCACTATCACGAAATTCAATAGCGCTTGTCGTTCTTTCAATGAATTGGTTATTGTCGCCTTTTCAAAGTTTTGAAGTATCAAACTACGGATGTTCAATGCTTGAGGCAATTTTTTCATGGGCATGCTGTTCGCCTCTATTGCTTGATTTCCAAAATAGTTGGTTTTGGTACCTGTGGCCAATATCAGATAATCATAAGTGAGACTCCCTATGTCTGTATGTATCTCTTTCGTTTCTGGCTGTATGTTTTCAACCTTGGCCAAACGAAAAAAAGAGGTTTTGTGCTTCTTTATGATCTTTCGTAGAGGATATGCTATGGAATCGGGTTCCAAACCTGCTGAGGAGACTTGGTACAACAATGGTTGAAACGTATGGTAGTTATGCTTGTCCAACAAGACGATTTGAGCATTTTTATTCGCTAATGCCTTAGCCATGCTCACTCCCGCGAAACCACCACCAACAATGACGATTCTGGGTAAATTGGATTTAGGAATATTCATAAGAAAAAAAGACTGAATCTAGTGTATTCAAAGATACGAAACACACTTGTTAAACCCTAGTTTTCATATCCATTTCCAAACAGATTTTTCTTTGTTGAAAGGAAATAAAACCTCTCCATACATTACTTATTAGACATTATGACAATAGCACTTCACTTTTTAATGACATCGCCTATTTTCCTCACAAAAAACGGACAACAAAAAGCACTGTATTTCAAATACTTACAAAACCATTTCTTGAACGAAGAAAATATTTTGATGCCATTAGTGTAACATATGTTATTTTTATGCTACTTATTAATAGTAACCTAACCATTGACATTGAACAAAGAACTTGAACATAATTTTGTAGAATTACTTGAGAAACATCAAAACATCGTACACAAGGTTTGCAGATTGTATACCAACAACTATGATGCTCACAATGATTTATTTCAAGAGATTACGATTCAGTTATGGAGGGCATTTCCAAAGTTTCGAGGAGATTCGAAATTTAGTACTTGGATGTATCGTGTTGGGTTAAATACCGCTATTACTCTATACCGTAAATCCAAACGGACTATTAACACTCAGGAATTCGACACCGTTCAGTTTAAGATTTCGGCTGAAGACTATGATGATACTGAGGAGGTACAGCTAAAATTATTGTACAAGGCCGTACATCAATTAAATGATATTGAAAAAGCACTCGTTTTCCTTTATTTGGAAGATAAAAGCTATAAAGAAATAAGTGAAACAATGGGAATTAGCGAAGTCAACGCTCGTGTAAAGATGAATCGAGTTAAGACTAAATTAAGAACCATATTAAATCCGTGATAATATGGATGAATTAGAATTATTAAAAAAGCATTGGCAGAAAGACGGTGTAGAAGATAGACAATTGACGTCTAAGCAAATTTACCCAATGCTATTGAAAAAATCATCGTCTATCGTAAAGACATTATTTTACATCAGCATAGGTGAACTTGCATTTTGGGTACTTATCAACACGTTTCCATTCTTCATGTCCGATACCTATAGAAAGAATGTGGAAACCATATACGGAGATAGCCTAGGGCTTACCATCCTATCTTTCTTGAGTTATGCTGTAATCGTATTGTTCGTCTTCCTGCTGTACAAAGCCTATAAATCCATTTCTGTTACAGATAGTGCAAAAAAATTGATAGAAAACATTTTAAAGACCAGAAAGATCATTAAATATTATGTGGTATACAATCTGGTGATTGCCTCGCTTTCCATGTTGTCTGGATTTTATTATGCATCCAAGAACGACCCGGGACTAGTAGCCAAATTGGATACGCTAAATGACACGAAGTTGCTATTTGTTTCCTTGTTATTCATCGTTTTTACAGCCATTTTCGTATTGATCATTTGGTTGTTCTACAAATTGATCTATGGCATTTTGGTAAAACGTCTAAACAGAAATTACAAAGAATTGAAAAAGCTTGAGGTATGAATATCCAAAAAGAAATTCTAATCTTTTATAGAAAAGAGACCATAGCACAATTTCTTAAGGATTGATTTGGGTGGCTTAGATTAAATCAACTGGGGTAAAACCGTTTTTATAAGACATCTTTACTAGACATTTGTCACACACATATAATGTCTATTTACACATAGAAAGAAGAAATTCTTCTTTAATCCAACCACTCTCGTTTTTTGTTTAACTCTTCACGTGCTGCCAATTCTTCTTTTGAAATCACTTTCAAGAATGACGGATGTTGTTCTATCGCGTATTCGATTTTCTCGACGACACTTGCTATGCTTTCATTGTCGTAATCTATTTCCAAAGGTTTTTTTATCTCGAATGTCTGGTATACGTTTTTCTTTTTTATTCGCAGTCCCTTTTTATCGAAAGAACGTCTAAATCCATCAATCACTATTGGCACGACGATTGGTTTGTATCGTTTTATTATGTGAGCAGTTCCTTTGCGAATAGGTTTGAACGGTGTTGTCGTCCCTTGAGGGAATGTAATTACCCAACCATCGTTCAATGCCTTGCTGATGGCCGAAATATCGCTCATCTTCACTTGTCTGTTCACGTCTTTGCCTTCACTTCGCCAAGTACGCTCTATGCTTATGGATCCCACATAGGCCATTATTTTTGGAAGTATTCCGGAACGCATCGTTTCTTTGGCTGCAACATAATACATGTTCAATTTGGGATTCCACAGGTATCCGACGTTTTTAATGTTGTCCTCCCTTCCACTCAAACTTGCATTGAATACGTGAAACATTGCCACTACATCTGCAAAATACGTTTGGTGGTTGGATATGAACAATACATTTGTATCTGGTAGATTCTTTATTATTTCCGAACCTTCGATTTGCAAGTCGTTGAATCCCCTGAATCGTCTATGTGACAGTCCCCCAAGAATTCTGATGAGCCATTTTTTAATGAAAAGATTATGTCCGAAAGGATTTCTTGTAAATAATCCCATAAATTTTAACAATATTATAAATTACACCTTTCATCATTTGAGCGTTTTATGCAAAAACACCTTTTTTTCGCCTTATTTCCCTTAATTTCAAACAATGTATGGTGTTGCAAATGTAAAAAAACAGAACTATTTAAAGTATTGTTTTCAATAAGTCTTTTACTTCACTAAGCATCATCGCCGTTGCTCCCCATACCAAATGCCCTTTCAAACGGTATGCAGGCACCTCTACCTCAATATCATAAGCAGTGGAAACTGTTTTTGTGGTTACATTGCCTTCATCTAGAAAATCACTTAGTTTTACTTCCAAAAGTTCCTCCACCTCTTCATCTTGCTTTACAAAAACCGGAGATTCTTCAACAATGCCTACGTAGGGCTGCACGAAGAAATTACTTGGAGGAATGTAGACTTGGGTCATTTCCTTTAGAACTTTTACCTTCTCCATGTCCACACCTACTTCCTCGTATGCTTCCCGTAAGGCTGCTTCCTCCAAGGTTTCACCAGCTTCCAACTTCCCCCCCGGAAAGCCAACTTGGGCAGAGTGCACTCCTTTATATGTCTTACGCAATATCAGGATAAGGTAAGTTTCTTTGACTTCGTTTGGATAGAACAAAACCAAAACCGCAGATTGCTTAGCGTTTTTCATCTTCTCTTTTTGCTTAGCTATTAACTTCTCTCTATATGGCGGAGACATTTTATATTGTGAAGCTTCAGCTGGAAGCGGTAATTTCTTTATTTTTACGATGGATTTAATAAACGCGTCAAAATTCATTTTACAAAACCCTCAAACGAGGTATCTAATTATAACTTTAATGAAACAAACAATGCTCTTATGTTCTTTTTTTATTTTTTTCAATTGTGAAGATAAACAATCTCGACAAAAAAAGGCTCCTCCTCAAAAAACCAAAGTTTCCAAAGTTGAGCCCAAAATAAAAGAAACCATCGTAGATAGTACAAAACTCACCCTCGAAGAACGTTTTTTACCTTTGAATGATAGAAATGCCATGGATTTCTTTTTGGAATATGAAAAAGAAAACAAGGAAAACAAGGTTCGCATCCATACGAGTTTTGGCAACATTGACCTTTTATTGTTCGACAACATCAAATTTCACAGAGCCAACTTTATTTTCTTGACGAAGAACAAGGTTTTCGATGGTACGCAGTTTCATCGCGTCGTCAAGGACTTTGTTATACAAGGAGGGAATTCGGACGATCGAAAAGTAACAAAAAAAAGAAAAAAAATTGGTAGATATCTATTGCCCCCAGATGCAAAAAGAGGGTACAAACACCACAGAGGTGTCATTTCCATTCCAAGCAGTGAAATTGAAAACGCCTATAAACTGGCTTCTCCATATGAGTTTTTCATTACTCAAAGCAATCAATATCACTTAGATGAGAAATACACGATCTTTGGAAGGGTGATTAAAGGAATGGATGTAGTGGATACCATTGCCAACCAAGAAACCGATACTGGAGATTGGCCCAAACACAACATTTACATTACCAAAGTCGAGGTTATTGAATGATGTAGATTATAACTACCATAAAAAACGACATTCTATGGTGAGCTAAAATAGCTTGAAAGATGAAATACCCAATTTAGGATAGCTGTTATCTTTCTTTGTTTATGCAATTGGCATTTCTTGTTTGGCTACTATTTTAATGACTCTATTTTTCCTTACAAGAAACAAGTATAAACCTTATATGGTTCTCATTTTTAAATTGTTTATTTATTTAAGGATAGAAATACATATCCTGTTCTTTATTGATTTTTTTTGCATATAAGGCTGGTTTTAGAGGGACCAGCCTTTTTTTATCCACTTTTTAAAATTCGATTTGTTCTTCATCTGTTATCGTAGGGTTCTACTGGATAAAACAACTCCTCTTACCAAAAACATTGACAAAAATATTGTTTATGTTTGATTATTCGTTGTCCATCTATAAATATAAGTCGTTTAGCTCTTTTGTTTTTATTTTTTTATTATTCAACTTATATTTACTTACAGAAAAACTTGAATAAAAAATTCTAATGGGAGTAAGATTTTTTTTTTAGTTGCATCCTTGCGAAAGCAAGGATGCTTTTTTTACATACACTTTTGAGTTTGCTTCATTATATTTTTTCTTTTTCCAGTAGGGTTTTTAAAGTTTCAGTTGTCTTTATAACACACAATGTAGTTTTCTTCAACGTAAGAAATACCAGTATTAAAAGTACCTGAAAAACAGTAAGGTACTTTTTCTTTTCTGTTGCGATTTTAATGCCTATTCCCGATATTAATTCCGTTGATCTTATAATTAAACATGTTGTTAATGGATAATTATTTGCCGTATATCTATAAATTCAAGCCGTTTAGCTTTTTTCTTTTTAATCTTTTAATATTCAATTTATATTCATCCTGGAAAAACTTGAATTTAAGACTTAATGAAGTATGTTTTTTCTACAGTTCAATTGATGATTTGCATTGTTGGCTATCATTCTCAACAATAGAAATGTTTATCATCTTTATTTAATGTTTTTTTGGAGTTCTCAGTGTCATTTGCTTAATCTCAACTTTCGATGAAACCGAAAGTTCTCCATCTCCACAACTGTATGCTTTTGTTTTCTTTTCAAAAGAAATTCCTTGTGGTGATCTGATTTTGTTTTTTACACGTATAATTTAACATAGATAGTAGTTTTTCAAAGTATAGACCATATTGACTAAAATAAAGACACAAAAAAAGGCGAGTTTTACATTTATCCCAATTATGGTTGAAACAACTTGAATATTAGTCTAAAAGTATGACCGACACATTTGTACAGGCACATATATATTTTTTGTAACACATTTCAAAAACCAAGATCGATGGCAAAAATCATAATAGAACGAATTTCTGAATGGAATAACAAAACTCGCGAAGTCGGAATTTATATTGACGGAAAAAAAGTTGGAACTATTGATGACGGGAAAACCCTAGAATACGATATAGAGCCAGGAAAACATGAGGTTTTTGCAAAGACCAATTGGTGTTATAGTCAGAAAATTGAATTGGATACGGCTGAAACTACAACTACTTCACTGACACTAACTGGATACAAATACGGATCTTGGGTTTTACCAATTATACTTGGAGCTTTACTGACCTATTCTCTTGGAAAATATGCTCTGAACATCAACTTGTTTTTTTTAATTAAACTTGGAGCAATTGGGTTTTTATATCCAATGTACTTTATGACATTTGGAAAAAACAGATATTTAGTCTTAAGCAAAAAAAGCAGAAATATGCTGCAGCACCATAGTGCATAATAAATTTCAGACTTTATCTTTCTACTATATTGATAATTCATTCATTTAATGAACTCTCTCCTTTGATGGTTTTACCTTTCGTTAAGTAATTCTGAAAAGTTTCGTGTTGCAATCAAAATCTTCATCGTTTTTTGAAACTGATAGGTTCTTGATTTTTTACGAATAGAATATGCAAATATAACTGGCAAATTCGAAAACCAATTTATGGAAGATGTTTTTTATGAAGATCATCGACGCAGTCTTATGATTGGGCTATTACTCTATCTAAAAAAGGATATCTAACGTTTAACTTTCTTCTATTACCCAATGTGATATGAAGGAAGTGTTCTTTTTTCATTATATGTTTAACTATTTCATTATCATAACCTGTTTCATAATTTCATTTAAATAGATAAACCACGCTCACATTTTTTTGAATATGAGTATAACTCATTTTTTCATAAATCTCTCTCAACATAAATTAGCTGTACTATTAATTTAAAAATCAACATTATGTCATAAAAATCTAAAAAGGCAGAAAACCTAAAAGGGTTAGAAAAAATTCAAGAATTGAACGCATAATTCATCTTTATCCATAAATTCGAGCGAACTTCAGTTCGCTTTTCTTTTTCTCTCCTTTTCATTATTTCTATTGTTATTTTAAAATTCCTCCAATCCTTACAAAATGTAAGGAGAAATCATACTTTTTTTTATTATTAAGTGATTTCTTTGCAATGAGTAGATTAAGTTGAGAAATGAACTTTGTATTGGATTTATAGTTAATAGCGTAACATATAACAACAAAATACATTTTCCTTAAGACTTCTTCTTCTTGAAAGACCGCTGGGATTAGCGGTCTTTCATTAGTTTTACTACTATATCTATAGCCTGATTTTGCTATGGTGTCTATATTAAAACACTTGATTAGTTATATTTTAAGACTACTTGATTTCTTGAAAATTTGGCTTTTTGGTCATGATCGTAGAGAGTTGGCTTTTGATAACCTTATTGAACGTTATTGTATTTCCATATTTTATCATCTTCAAATATTGAGACAAAATTCCATCTCATTAATCTTGAATTCATAGAGAAAGAAAGGTTTTACTCTTTTAATAGATTTGTTGCGCTCACCCTTGTTGCTATTTATGACAAAAATCTTTTTTTCATTTTCGAAATCCAATACTAATTTTATCGCGTACATATGATACTATTTGATTTAGTTAGTCCATTAGTCCTATAAAATCCTACTTCTTCCCTCATCAAAGAAGTAGGATTAGTTTTTTATGCCATTTGCTACTATTTGATTAGTCTAATTCAAACCTTTCTTTTTGTTTTTCCAATGTCATTCCATACTACTTTTATTGGTTTTGTTATATTTGATTTATGAGATTTTGAATATCCGTAAACACTCATAATTGATAAAATAGTTGTAAATTGTATGAA
>JAHDHI010000030.1 GCA_020631395.1 Bizionia sp. | reverse complement strand
ATGAATTTTATGTCAATGCTTTTAAAGCTTGTTTTAATTTATAATTGGTATTATACATGGAATTATTTTCAGTCTTATACTATTCATCAACAAAAAACTCAACTCAAAAACTAATTATTATTTAGCATTTACCGTATTAGCCTTATCGTTTAGCAATTTGCAATATATGCTTATGGATATAGGTGTAATTTCCAGATACAAGTATGAAACAAACCAAGTATTATATATTCCCTTCGAATTTTTAATGCTACCGTTCTTTTACCTTTTTGTAAAAAGTTATCTCAATGAAAAAATCAATGCGAATGATAAGAGATACCTATTCATTCCTTTTGCTTTCTGCCTTTTGTACTTATTAACAACCAACTCCATAAATAATGAGCTTTCAATAATCAAGTTTTTAAATTTAATTATTGAGTATATTTCAATAGTTTTCTCAGTTCTAGTAATTTTCCTTGTATTCAGAGTCATTAAAATTTACGAAAGTAACCATTTGGAATATAGCTCCTCCTATGTTACAATAAAAACAAAATGGCTTAAACGGTTTTTATATACCGGACTAATGCTTTGTATGCTATGGTTTTTATCTTTAAATCTCTTTGGGCATTTATTTAAAAAAGGGTTCTATAAAATATACCCACTTTGGATTGGGATGTCCATATTAATTTATTGGATTGGTTATTCTGCCATTTTACAGAAACACCTTTACAAGGAAAGAAAAGAGATAAGAACCCTCATAAAAGAAAAAATCAAATCAAAATCGCAGACCACAACTAAGAAAAACAATTCTAAACTTTATACAGAGATTACCAACTGGATTCTGGAAAATGAATTATATCTGAACCCCAATCTAAACTTAGATATCATTACGAAAGAATTCAAAATAAGCAACAGTTACCTCTCTCAAATATTTAACACTCATAGTGCCCTTAACTTTAATGATTACATAAATCAACTAAGAGTTAAAGAGGTTGAACAGATGTTAAAAAACAAAGACTATGAAATGTATACGATATTGGCCATAGGCCTAGAATCTGGTTTCAATTCCAAATCTAGTTTTTATGCTGCTTTTAAAAAATTCACAAAACAAACCCCTGCTCAATATAAAAAATTAGTCCAGAATTCTTAACTTTACATAAATATTGGACTTTAACCCAATCTCCATTGCATAGTTTTGTTTCATCACAAATACTTAAAATTATAATTCATGAAACAAATTTTCAAATCCCTACTAATTATCATAATTGCAATGGTTGTTTTCAATTGCCAAAAGGATGAGTTAGAAGTCAATCAATCTAATAACAATATTCTGACCAATGACATTTCTTTTAAAGTCAAACAGTATAAAGAATTAAAATACGATGCCAAATTCAATAATGCATTGAATATGATTGCGGAACATAAAAAAGAGCAAAGAAACGACCATGACGGCAAGACGGTCATGGAACAACACTATGGTTTCACCATCGATTCGTCCTCTATAAAACAAGTAGACATCGGTGGTTTTACCTCCTACACAATGTTAATTGAGAGAGAAACAATCCATCCCAATGTTTTTGAAAACCTAGTCGTACAAATAGGTGGCGAAGATGAAATAACCGCTTTCGTTATAAAATACCATCCCAGTCCAAATCCAACATACAACGAAGCTCATGACAGCTATGGTTTTGAAGGTGATTTTGAGATAACTCCCATTGTCTATGATGCAACAACAAGCACCTCATCGAAAATGGTCTATGGATGCAATGAGGTTTACGAAGTAAGATGCGAAGGGGGAAACAATGGAGCTTGCAATGGTCCATCCCATATCCCAGGGCCACAATGCTATGGCGAATACAACTCTTGCATAGGCTTAACGCAAACTGGACAAAGCTGTGGCTATTATGATGATGGGACAGACAGCACATCTGGTGGAGGAACGAGCTCTACGGGAACAACCTCTGGTGGAGGGCAATCAAATGGAGGAGGGTCTAGAAGTGGAACAACAAATTCGAATACGGTGGTTACCTCACCTACAGCTCCCCAGCCTTGGCAGGAAGTTGTAAATTGCTTGGGCTTGTTATCCATAGACAGCACCCCAAACGGCTTTACCCCTGAAATGGCAGATTGGTTGCAAGCGCAGCCTAAAACTGTGGCGAGTCCAATCAATGTCTTTTTGCAAAATGAGGATTGTAGTGAGGGATCTCAAGGATTTGTCGTACAAGCAATAGATGCCTTGATGAATGGAGGGGAAGTAAATTTTGATGATAAGATTATTGTTAAGGCTAGTTTCATAGATGAATATCCTTGTCACGCTGATGTTGTCATGCAATCTGCAAATGTCTGTTCGGATTTTAATATTCAATTTTTGAATGCATTCGAATCTAGTCAGGAATATTATGTTAATTACGATCAAAATGACCCAATAACCGATGATGGTTTAAGTGGAAACTTGGCTGTTACTAGAAGTCTACTTGGTTGTACAGCCTCTATTTGTAATTCTAATATAACCTTTAATAACAGTTATTTTGATACAATTACGAACCTTGGATTAGCTTCTGCTGCAATACACGAAAATGCACATGCACTATTGTATTATTTGTGGCATTCTCAAGAAATAACTGTCGATAGCACAAATCCTACCTATGCTGAATTATCAACTGCATATTGCAATGCATTAGCGTCTAACGATCCTAATAATGATGGTACAGGACAGACATTAAGTGTTTTACAACATCAATATATGGTAGATCATATCTCCCTTTTAGGTGATACACTTAAAAATTATGGAGAATCTGTTGGTTTGACTTTGACTAATGAATTTTGTAAAAAATTAATGTGGTCAGGCACCTTGACTGCTTTACCTAACTTTACACAAGAATATACTATTGAAGAAAGGTATGACATCTCATCAATGATTCATGCAGAATTAAATAATGAACCTTATATATATCAATTACCAAATGGAACGACACATACAGTATTGCCAAAAGGGACTAGTATTAATAGTGCTAACCCTTGTAATTAATTTTAATTTTGGATGTTCTAAAAAAGAACAAAGTTCGAAAATCTCAAGTGTGGAAATTTTAAATACTGTTTTAAAGGGACGATGTGATAGGATTAAAAGGGAGGAAGGGTATCCTTATGTTTTATTGCAAAAAATAGAGATTAAAGATGTCTCATACTTAAATAGTTTGTTTGATTGTTTTGAAAACTCTTTAAAAGAAGAAATTTTAACAAAGGACAATTATAAATTCTTTGAAGAGCAAATAAAAACAAATGATGATTACATCGATTTTATTTCAGAAACCGATTGCATAAAAAAAACATTGCCAGTCACAGATATGCCAATCCCCATAAATTGCGATAGTCGGTGTTTTAAAGTAAGTAATATTTTATATACAAAAGACTATAAATATGCAATATTTATAACATCATCTATGGTATCGACCATAAGTATCTATATTTTAAAAAACGGAAAATATGTACCATATAGAGGCTGTATTACCAGTATGAGCTAAGACTTGTTAAAAACTGCCTAAATTAAAACTTACCAACCTGAGTTCATTTGAATTACACTGATGATGAACTCACGTTCAATCTTTCAACAAAACTACGTTGCAAGGCCTTCCCATTCGTTTGAGGCATTGCCTTTTCATACACAAAAAAGGAAATAACTTGCACAATACCACTATAAATCATGAAACATACCATAACATTGCTACTAACCCTATTTTTAATGTCATGCGAAATAGATTCTCCAGCCAAAACCCAACAATTTGAAGGAGACATCTACATCACCTTGATCAATGTATATTACCCCAAAAGAATCGTTCCTCCCGAGCAGTTTGAAAAACTCAAGGGCATGGTAATCAATTTAAATTCAGAAGAAGGAACGGAATCTGAACAGGAAATGGAGAAGTATTTCAAAACACTAATTGACAACGACTTGTTCGACAAGTCATGCTTTCAAGTAAAATTTGAAGATGGGGAAATCATCAATGTTTACATTGACGATACCGAATACCACAAATTGGAAAAGGAGCTGAAGGACTTTGATAGATTCGAGGAAAAGATTGCCGTAAGGTTCGAGGGATCTAAAATTTCAAATGGAATCTACGACAGAGCAATATACTCAGCAAGCAACATTGTTTCAGTTAAAAAGACAAAAGGCAAAACCGATTGGAATAAATAACTAGTATGATGAGAAAAAGAATATTATGCCTATTTTTTATTTTGAAATTAACCAACACATTTGCTCAAATAAATATAAAAACCTATTCAGAATCCATTAAAGATGGATACATGTGTTATGCCGACAACAATGAAGCATGTGAGGTTACTTTTAAAGTTACATTCAAATTAAAAAACTTAAGGTCATCCGCAGGAATAGAAAAAACATTTGTCTTACCGCCTAACAGCAAGAAAAATGAATTATCTACATTATTGAGTATAAAAAAACGCAAATACAATTTTAGCTATACCACCTTATCGTACTATGGCAATTATTTAGACAAGGAATACGACAGCGATTATAATTATTCCTTACCGTTTAAGAATGGTGATAGCATTAAAGTATCCCAAGGGTACAACGGTACAATTTCTCATCAAAATAAAAATCAATTGGATTTCAAAATGCCAATAGGGACAGAAATTCTTTCGGCTAGAAATGGGACAGTCATTAAAGTCGTAGATGGCAATGACAAACATTGTGCTAAAGAGGAATGCAAAAAGTATAACAACTACATTATCATTGCTCACAATGATGGTACATTTGCAGAATATGCGCATATAAAAAGAAAGGGAGCTAAAGTAAAGCCGGGTGAAAAAGTAGAAAAAGGACAGCTTATAGCTCTAAGTGGAAATGTAGGTTGGTCAACAGGGCCACATCTTCACTTTTCCGTTTACTTCCAAAGACTTCAAAAGAGAGATTTCTTAAAGACAAAGTTTAAAACTGGAGATGGTAGCAAAAGTGAATTCTTATCTGAAAACCAATACTACACAAAAAATTATGATTAAGATTTATTCCCAAATACATCGAATGATGAAAACCGCTTCGACAATGCTTGCTGTTTTAAATTTCTCAATTTTAAATCGCAATTGCAACTGAAATATTATTCAGCTAGCTTTTCTTTTATGTATTCCATTAACATCGCATTCTTCCTTTCCAGCTCCTCCAAACGTCCTTCCAATTCTTTTATGTTTCCGTTGAGTTCCTGAATGGATTTGACCATAGGCACCACGAACTCGGCATATTTAACACTATAATGTGACAGATTTTCATCTTCGGGCACATTGACACCGCTAAAATCGTATCCTATTTCATTCGCAGCAATGACTACGTCTTGAGCCAAGAATCCCGAGTGAATCGCATCTCCATTCGACATGTATTCTTTTGGTAATTTCACATTTAAGAATCCATTGAGTTTCTCATAGTCCACCTTGTAGGTTACCGGTCTCAATTTATCTATGAACTCCAAACCTGGCACATTGTCTTTCACATTGTACTTGAATCGCTTGTCTGACAAATTTGACCAATTCGCATACCCTCCAATGCTGGATGTACTTGTATTTCCTATTACTGCTTGTCCATATGCAGTCGCCTGGGAAAATGGCCCGATGGCAATGGTATTGGACATCCAATTCGCACTAGGGCCAGAATCTCTTCCAATTGCCGTGTTGTCGGTCCCCGAAGTGGTTACGCTTCCTGCAGAGTTTCCTATCCCGATGTTTCCATTGCCATCGTTGTTGTTTGACAATGCCCCCACTCCAATGGCAATATTTTCGACTCCTGTTGTATTGGCAGGCAAAGCATCTGCTCCAATCGCAACATTCCTTATTCCCATAGTATTTGATATCCCAGCATTGTCTCCAATGAACACACTTCTTGCCGTTAAATTCAATACGGTATTCTCTCCTGAATTTTCACCAATCAACACGGAGTTCCCCGTATTGTAGGTTTCTATTTGCCCTTTGGTGGTTATTCTAACCTTCTCGACATCATTCGTTCTAATGCTCAGATCGTTATTGTCCGTCGTTCCCAAAAAGTTATTGGATGCATCCGTTCCTACATTGCCCTCAAGAAGCCAGCCATTGCTGGCTGCATTGGTTCCCATTTGAACCCATTGTGAACCATTCCAATAATAAAAGCCAGGAATTACGGAGTTTGCGCCAACTGTCGTAGCCATATTGTAAACCAACAAGGAGGTTGTTGGAGAAGTAACCGTAACTACGTCTGTAGTTCCTGTCAAGGCCACTCTAGGTATCAAAACTCCTTTTTCCGTGCTATGTACATCCAAGATGCTTGAAGAATTGTGGTTGTCTTACCTATGCCAACTTGAGAAAAACCGGGATTAAGCTATGATACGGCCAAGGCAAACAAAAGTAAATTTGGTGATTTCACATTAATAAAGTTAGGGAGCAATACAAATTGCTTAAATAAAAACAGTCTAGCAATTTAAGCGTATTTTTTATTTTCATACAAATAAATCAGATTTTTTTACATTAACTCCTGTATGCCAACGGTATTAAAAATCTCTTAATACATAATGTAACGTCATTATAATCGTTATTTTTGCTTAAACTCGAAATTTTGAAAATTACTAAACATACACATCTACTTCTATTGGTTTTTGCCATATTCTCAATGAGTGGCATCGCGCAACAACGCAAAAACATAGAAATCAAGGATTCTGGCGCTTTCGGCTCCAAAGATGAAGAAAAATTCCCTGGAGCCAGTATTTTGACTCGAAGCGATGCTGGTCAAGTACACGTGTTTCACGATGGCATAGACATGTGGTGCGACCAAGCCGTGCTCTATGGAAAGGAAAACTTCGTGGAAGCCTATGGAAATGTCCTGATGAAACAAGGTGACACCATACAACTGGTTGCCAAATATGCTGAATATAGTGGCAAGACCAAACTGGCCTTTGTAAAAGGGGAAGTCGTTTTGACCGAACCTAGCTCCACATTGACAACCGAAAAACTTTACTTTGACAGGGCAAAGCAACAGGCCTTTTACAATGACTTCGGCCAAGTGGTAAGAGACTCTTCCGGAACCATAACGAGTACCGTTGGTCGCTATTACATGAATGAAAAGAAATACCGTTTCCTAAACACCGTAAAACTGGTAAATCCAGAATATGTATTGACGACGAATCAATTGGACTTCTATTCGGAATCTGGTCACGCATACATGTACGGCCCTTCCAAAATAGTGGGTGAAACCAGTACGATATACTGTGAACGTGGTTTTTACGACACCAATGCAGATACGGGCTATTTCAACAAGAATGCCAAGATAGACTACGACAACCGTGAAGTAAAGGGAGATAGCATGTACTTTGATCGCAAACGTGACTTTGCCTCTGCTTCAAACAACATAAAAATTACTGACACCATAAACAACAGCATCATAAAGGGACATTACGCAGAAGTGTACAAGTCCAAGGATTCAACATTCATAACAAAGCGTGCATTGGCCATATCCGTACAAGAAAAAGATTCCATATACATGCATGCAGATACCTTGATGGTCACTGGGAAGGAGAACAATCGTATCACGAGAGCCTATAGGAATGCCAAAATATACAAATCCGACCTAAGTGGAAAAGCAGATTCCGTCCATGTTAACCACCAAACGGGATTGACCAAATTCATCAACCTGTCGAAGTTTGCTTCAAAAGACCTTTTTGCTGCAGCTAGAAAACCTGTGCTTTGGAGCATAGACAACCAAATAACGGGAGATACCATACACTTGAAATCCAACCCGGAAACAGAAAAGCTGGATTCCCTAATCGTGTTCAACAATGCATTTATGATTAGCAAGGATACATTGAGTGATGATGGTTACAGCCAAATAAAAGGTAAAAGACTGGTAGGGCTATTCGATGACAAGAACCAATTGAAGCAAGTCAACATCTTCAAAAATGCCGAATCCATCTTTTATCTAAGGAATGAAAAAAATGAATTGATAGGCATTGACAAGGCTACATCTGCAAACATCGAGATGTTTTTTGAAGATGGAGACATCATACTCTACAAAAGATTGTTCCAACCACAAGCCAAGACCTATCCAGAAGCGGACATTCCCGTAAATGCCAGAAAATTGAAAGGTTTTGATTGGAGATCGGAAGAACGTCCCAAAAGCGTAGAAGATCTATTTAGTGAAGATCCTCCTTTGGAACTTCCTACCATAAAAGGGCTGGCCCCTTTTGTTCCTGAAGAGGAATTTTTTGATGAAGCCTTGTTGAAACGCATTGAAGAAGCCGACGAACAAAGCAAACCCAAGATACGGGTAAAAGGACAAAAAGCAAAACCAGCAAAAGCCTCAAGACAAATACCCAAGGAATTTATAGATCCAGCTCTGAAACCAGCTGATGACGAGAAAGACAAAAAACCAACAATTGCTCCTAAGGAATAATGGACGATGACTTCTTCAAATACCAAGCACAAACGACACCTCATCCATTGGCAATGCAAGTGTCCCATGCCAAAGGATCATACATATACGATACAGATGGCAAAGCATACCTAGACTTTGTAGCTGGAGTTTCCGCTTGTAGTTTGGGGCATGGCCACCCAAAGGTAACATCGGCAATAAAAGAACAGTTGGACAAGTACCTACATGTCATGGTATATGGCGAATACATCCAAGAACCAGCTGTGGCGCTTTGTAGGCTTCTGGCCAAACACCTACCAATCACGTTGGAGAAAACCTATTTGGTGAATTCTGGGACTGAAGCCATAGAAGGTGCCATCAAACTAGCCAGAAGGGTCACTGGGCGCAGTCAAGTCATTGCTGCCAACAACGCATACCATGGCAATACGATGGGATCTTTGAGCTTAATGGACTACGAGGAACGCAAGGCTCCTTTTAGACCATTGCTTCCTGACATCAGTCATATTCCTTTTAATTCCGAATCACATTTGAAACACATCACCTCCCAAACGGCATGTGTCGTCTTGGAAACCATACAAGGAGGTGCTGGCTTCATCGAACCAAAAGACGACTATCTGAAAAAAGTACGGACACGATGCAATGACACAGGTGCGTTGTTGGTATTGGATGAAATTCAACCAGGCATCGGGAGAACTGGGAAACTATTTGGTTTTGAGAACTACGATTGCACACCAGACATCCTCGTGACAGGAAAAGGTTTGGGTGGCGGGCTTCCCATAGGAGCTTTTACAGCTTCCTCGCAATTGATGGATACATTGCAGGACAATCCAAAATTGGGACACATCACCACATTTGGAGGCAATCCCGTGATTGCGGCATCTGCCTTGGCGACTTTGAAGGAAATAACAGAAAGTGACTTAATGTCACAAGCCTTGGCAAAAGAACAGTTGATCAGACAACTATTGCAACACCCCTTAATTACGGAAATAAGGGGAAGAGGCTTGATGTTGGCAGCCTTGACACCTTCTTCTGAAATAGCCAATCAATTGGTTTTAAAGGCTCAAGAGAGAGGATTGATCCTTTTTTGGTTACTCTTTGAAGCCAAAGCCATTAGAATTACACCTCCTTTGACCATCTCAAATAAAGAAATAATTGAAGGCTGTGGCATTATTATTGCTATTTTAAATGACATACAGTGTAAATAAGCCCCCAATAACTATTTAACAATCAAACAGTAAGTGGCTAAAAAAAGTAATAACGACCAAGGTTGTTCATTACTTTGTTAAAAACATTGTGCGTAATGACACTAATGAAATCAATTAGAACGTTACATTTATTATAGTAAAATTCTAGAAAATGTGCCTATGGAATTTAGCCAAGAAGACAACAACGATCTATCGTTGACAAAATTTGAATCGATGCTGAAAACAAACAATGTTTTGTTTTTCGATTCAAACGAGTTTGAAAACATAATACATCACTACCTAAATCAAGGTAAGGTGGCTCTAGCCAAAAAAGCAATAAAGCTAGGTTTGGAACAACACCCTACTTCTGTAAACCTAAAACTTTTCAAAGTAGAAATATTCGTTTTTGAAAACAAGTTGAAAGAAGCCAACGACATGTTGGACGAACTCCATGACTTGGAACCGACGAATGAGGAGATCTACATTCAAAAAGCTAACATCCTATCAAAGGAGGATGATCATGAAAGAGCGATAGAAGTACTTAAGTACGCCCTAAAATTAGCAGATGAAACTGCCGATCTCTACTCTCTAATAGGAATGGAATATCTGTTTTTAGATCAATTCGAAAACGCTAGGGATTATTTCATAAAATGCCTAAATGAGGATTCCGAAGACTATTCCGCGTTATACAACATCATCTATTGCTTTGATTTTTTGGATCAAAACGAGCAAGCCATCGAATACCTGAACAAGTATCTGGATAAGAATCCTTATTGTGAGGTGGCATGGCACCAACTAGGTAAACAATACTATACGTTAAAGGACTACAAGAAAGCTCTCAATGCCTTTGATTTTGCTATAATCTCCGATGACACCTTTGTTGGAGCCTATCTAGAAAAAGGAAAAGTATTGGAAAAGTTGAAAGATTACGAGGAGGCCATAGAAAACTATACCATCACCTTGAAATTGGACGACCCTACTTCATTTGCCTTGTTGCGAATAGGTGGATGCTATGAAAAACTAGGCAAAGAGGATCTAGCTGTGCAATACTATTACAAGACGGTACATGAGGATCCTTTGTTGGACAAAGGCTGGATTGCCATCACTAAGTTTTACACTAAGAAACGCAATTACCAGAAAGCATTGTACTACATAAACAAAGCAATAAACATAGATAGTGAAAATGTGATCTATTGGAAGCTCTATGCGCAAATAAACCACAAGTTGAACTTTTTGGAAGAAGCAGAGCGTGGTCACAAAAGAGCCATCGAATTGGGAAACTACGAGTTGGATACATGGCTTATTCGCGGAGACCTCCTAACCGAATTGGGAGAACCTGAAGCTGCAACCTTCAATTTGATCCAAGCTGCAGAATTCTATCCTGAAAATGCAGAAATAGAATTTCGCTTGGCGGGTTTGTACTTTATGTTGCATGAGACGGAAAAGGCATCCTATCATTTAAAAAATGCAATGTGCTTCAATGCGGAACATATTATGATTTTAGAAGAATTGTTCCCAGAAGTATATCATTCCACCACGGTTAAAAACTTGCTAAAAAACGAACAATAGCCCCTGTGAATAAGTAAATTTACATACCTTTGACATAGTACGAATCTTGATTTTTCCTAGTTGAAACCAAATATGCAAAGACGTTTATTAGACTATTTCATCATCGCGTTAAAAGGAGTGGCTATGGGGGCAGCAGATGCTGTGCCCGGAGTGTCTGGAGGAACAATAGCCTTCATTTCTGGAATTTACGAAGAACTCATCACCACCATTAGCAATGTAAATCTATCGTTGTTTAAAACTTTGAAAGAGAATGGAATAAAGGCATTCTGGACGCAAGTAAATGGCAACTTCATCTTGGCATTGTTAACTGGTATCATCATAAGTTTCGTCTCTTTCATGAGATTGGCAAAATACCTGATAGAACATCATCCCATATTGATTTGGTCTTTCTTCTTTGGACTCATAGTAGTTAGCATCTATTTCGTTGGAAAGCAAATTACCAAGTGGAATCTCATTACAGTGTCTGCCCTCATCATTGGTGCAATTACTGCCTTTTACATTACCAGTCTACCTACCTTGACTGCAAATTCCAATCCATATTACTTGTTGTTTTCTGGAGCCATTGCCATTTGTGCCATGATTCTACCTGGCATTTCCGGATCTTTCATATTGGTCATACTGGGAGCATATAAGACCTTGAGCGATGCTTTTCACAACTTCGATTTGAAGAAGATTGCCCTTTTTGCGATAGGTGCCCTAATTGGGCTTCTTAGTTTCAGTCGCATCTTGAAATGGTTGTTCAAAAACTATCACAACACGACATTGGCAATACTCACAGGTTTTATTCTAGGTTCATTGAACAAGGTTTGGCCATGGAAGAAAACGATTTCCGTCATGAACGATGCAACGGGTGAAGTAATTCCATTCTCTAGCCTAACGGATTTAAGTACATTATCGGTCTATCAAAAACAAATCAACAATTTCGAATCCTACAAGACGGTAACGGAAGAAAGCATTTCTCCCTTTGTCTTTTCTGAATTGAATACCGGAAATCATCAACTAACCATTGCAATCCTATTGATGATTGCTGGTTTTCTAACCATTTTTATTTTAGAAAAAGTAGGCACCAAGAAGCAATAATGCAAAACACAAGAACATTTACAGACAAACTCTTTTTAGTCTTGAAAGGGCTGGCAATGGGAGCCGCGAACAAAGTTCCTGGTGTATCTGGAGGAGTTGTCGCATTTGTTGCAGGGTTCTATGAAGAGTTCATACATTCCTTAAAGCAGGTAAATGGCACCGCTTTCAAACTGCTTGTGAATGGCCGGTTCAAATCCTTCTTTCATTATATAAATGGTCGATTTCTCAGTCTGTTGTTTTTTGGAATGATCGTAAGTTACTTCAGCATCTCCAAATTGTTGGACTATTTCATAAAACACTACGAACTTTTTGTTTGGAGTGTGTTCTTTGGGATGATAGTAGGTTCCATCTATTATATGGGAAAAGATTTCAAAGATTGGAAACTCACCACGGTCTTTGCGCTATTGATAGGTGCAGCCTTGGGATTGAGCATTAGCTTTTTGGATCCAGCAATGGAAAATGACAACCTTTGGTTTGTTTTCCTATGTGGTATCATCAGTGTCTCAGGGATGACATTGCCAGGTTTTTCTGGTTCCTTCATTCTAATCCTGCTAGGCAACTATGTATTGCTCTTGGTAGATTCCGTGAACGCCCTATATGATACGATCTATGAAGTCCTTGGTGGCAACTTTGGTTTCATGAACAACGGTGAACGCATTAGAATGCTAAAGGTATTGCTCGTTTTCACATTGGGCTCCGTAGTTGGTCTCGTTAGCTTTTCTCACATCCTCAACTATATATTGAAGCATTACAAAAGCGTTACCACGTCTTCCATAATAGGGTTCATCATTGGTTCGCTAGGCGTGGTATGGCCCTGGAAGAAAACTGTTTACAGGACCGAAGCCAATGGCGATTTCATATTGGATTCCACAGGAAAAAAAATCATAGAAAACTACAATCGTTTCATTCCAGAGTTAAATTCTGAAACCTATGTTGCCATACTATTCATAACATTGGGGATCGTGATTGTTTTGGTTTTGGAACTTTACGGAAAAAAAACACGAAAAACAGATGCGTAAATTTGGTCTAATAGGAAAAAACATATCATATTCGTTCTCTCGAAATTATTTCAGAAATAAATTTACCAATGAAAAGATCAGCGATGCCACCTATGTCAATTTCGATTTGGAAGACATTGTCCTTTTTCAAGAGCAAACAAAGAAACTTACAGACATAGCTGGTTTCAACGTAACCATCCCATACAAGGAAAGCATCATTCCCTATTTGGACAAACTGAATGGAAAGGCCAGAGAAATTGGAGCTGTAAACACCATCAAAATATCAAAAAAAGGAAAATTCATTGGACACAACACAGATTATTACGGTTTCAAGAAATCATTGAAACCCCATTTGAAGGAACACCACCAGAAAGCCCTCATATTTGGTACGGGAGGTGCAAGCAAGGCTGTTGCCTATGCCTTGAAGCAATTGAACATTGATTATGGTTTTGTCTCACGCACATCTTCTACCAACGTTAAATATACTTATGACTCCCTCACGGAAGACATTATAGCTTCTCATTCGGTATTGATAAATTGCACACCTTTGGGAACTCATCCGAACATAGAGGATTGTCCAGACATACCATACCAAGGCATATCAAAAAAACACATACTCTTCGATCTTATCTACAACCCGGAGCAAACCAAATTTTTAAGCATGGGCAAAAAACGGGAGGCCACAATAATAAATGGACTTCAAATGCTGGAATTACAAGCTGAAAAAGCATGGCGCATATGGAACAATCACTAATTACTTGAGATGTGGATATCCACGACAAAAGAATCTCATCTTTATTTATAATGCCTGTACCCCATATAAATAATGAACTTTTAGTATCTTTAACATCTAATTTTTTGAAAAACCCTTAAACATTTAATAAAATGTCAGAGCAAGATAACCTGCAAAATGCAGATGGAAAAAAAGAGACCAAAGACGATATCAACACTTCTACGGAAGAACAAGTCACTAACGAAGGAAGCACACAAGAACCTGTTTCTGAACCTGATAACAAAGAAGAAAAACCTTCTCCCGTAGCTCAAGAAACAGCAGAAGAAAGCACTGCAAAGATTGAAGAGGACAATGTGATCAACGAAATTCACGACTCCAATGCGGAAGATGCGGAAGATCAAGGCAATAGTGAAAGACACTCCATAGAAATGAAGGACTATCACACAATGTCTTTGGACGAGTTAGTTATCGAATTCGAAAAATTAGTAAAGAACGAGAAGGTCCAAGCCATAAAATCTCACGTTGAAGGTATAAAATCAGAATTCAATCAAAAGTTCAACACCTTATTGGAGGAAAAAAAGGAAGAGTTTTTAAATCAAGGTGGCAACATCATCGATTTTCATTATAGCACGCCCTTAAAACGAAACTTCAACGATACGTACAAAGAGTACAGATCCAAAATCTCGGCACATTACAAAGGCATAGAAAAAAGTCTCAAAGACAATTTGTCCATTAGACTACAAATCATAGAAGACATCAAGGAACTAACAAACCTTGACGAGACCATGAATGCAAAATACAAGCAATTCAAAGACATACAGGAACGTTGGAAAAATGCTGGACCAATTCCTCGAGACAAATACAACAATGCGTGGAACAGCTATCACTTCAACGTGGAAAAATTCTATGATTTGTTGCATTTGGATAGAGACCTTAGAGACAAGGATTTTGCACACAACCTAGATAAAAAGACAAAAATCATTGAGCGTGCCGAAGAATTGGCACAAGACGACAATACGAATCGTGCCTTTAGAGAGTTGCAGGTTTTGCACAAACTATGGAAAGAAGATCTAGGTCCTGTAGCCAAAGAACACAGAGAGGTCATATGGGAACGTTTCAAACAAGCTACCAAGGCCATTAATGACAAACGTCAAGAATATTTCTCCAATTTAGATAAGTTGTACGAGAAGAACCTAGAGGTAAAGCATGGCATCATAGCCAAGATAGAAGAAAGAGCAAGTCAAGTTGTAAAATCGCACAGTGGTTGGCAAAATGCCATTAAGGACATTGAAACTCTTAGAGACGAATTCTTCAAGGCTGGCAAGGTTCCAATAAAGGTAAACGAAGCTACTTGGTCCAAATTCAAAGATGCCGTCAGGGATTTCAACAAAAAGAAGAATGCCTTCTACAAGGACTTGAAAAAAGATCAATTTGAAAACCTTGAAAAAAAGCTCGCATTGATCAAGATTGCAGAAGACAACAGGGACAATGATGACTTTGAGGCAACAACTCCCCTAATGAAAAAAATCCAAGGGGATTGGAAACGCATCGGTCATGTACCAAGAAAGGATAGCGATAGGATTTGGAAACAATTCAAGGCTGCTTGCAACGCCTATTTCGATCGCATACATTCACAACGCAATGCAGTGAACGAGGAAGAGGAAAAAGCTTACACTGAAAAAGAGTCACTTTTGAAAGAAGTTGCTGAAATAAAATTGGTCGGTGAACAAAAGGCTGATCTTGCAACCATAAAGGACTACATTTCCAAATGGAAAGCCATTGGTCGCGTTCCTGGTAAGAAACGTAAAATCGAAAGTGATTTCAACAATGCTTTGGATGCATTGTTCGAGACGCTCGACATGAATAAAACAGAAATGGAAATGATCAAGTTTGAAAACAAACTTCAAGATCTATCTACTGCAAGTGATTCTAGAGTATTGGACAATGAACGCTCTTTCATTAGAAAGAAAGTGGATGAAATCAAAGGCGAAATAAATCAGTTGGAAAACAACTTGCAATTTTTCAAACATGCCGATGAAAAGAATCCTTTGGTTAAAAATGTTTACGACAACATAAACAAGCATAAAGAATCCTTGATCATTTGGAAGACCAAATTAAAGAAGATCAAAGAACTATATAAAACCGATGTCAAGTCTGAAAAGACCGAGACTGAATAACCAAAATTAATTGTATTGGATAAAATTAAAAATCCCACTTCAGAGTGGGATTTTTTTATGTTGTAAAGTATCCAAAGGGCTCTATTTTTCCCCTCCGACACATAAAGATTCAAAGAAGAAGTCTCTTACTTCAAGTGTTAGAAACTCTATAAAAAACCAAATCCTACTTCCGGGAGGAAGTAGGATTTTGGCCCCTAACTAAACTAACCGATTATTTCTTTTTCGCTTATAAGAAATAATTCTATTTTTAAAATGACACTTTATAAGTTTATGCTATTAACCAATTCAATATGAAAATTTTGATGTCATTTGTTATATATACGGAGCTAAATTAATTTTGGACTATTAGTATAAAAAAAAAAACCTTTTCCGTGTTCACTCAAGTCTTATTATCTTCAACTAGCCTATTTTCAGGTATCGCTCAACGAACTACAAATTAGACACATATGCAGTAAAGAAAACTCTAGGCGTAATTCAACTCCTACATTAATTGTGCTAAATGAGCCTTCAAAAAAAATTAAAGTTTTTTTGCCTCTTCCCAAAACACGTCCATTTCTGCCAGCGTCATCTCCTTTAGATCTTTATTTAAACTCTTGGCTTTCGCTTCTAGGTATTGAAAACGCTTTGAGAATTTTTTGTTGGTACGCTCCAAGGCATTTTCAGGGTTTATATTTAAAAAGCGAGCGTAATTCACCATGGAGAACAATACATCTCCAAATTCGTCCTCCATTGCATTCGTATCGCCTTTACTTACTTCGGTCTTGAATTCTTTCAACTCCTCCTCTACCTTTTCCCAAACTTGTTCTGATTTTTCCCAATCGAAACCTACCCCAGCCACTTTGTCTTGTATCCTATTTGCCTTTACCATAGCTGGTAAACTTTTTGGCACACCTTCCAATACGCTGGACTTCCCTTCCTTTAACTTTAATTTTTCCCAATTGCGCTTGACCTCTTCTTCATCTGCCACCTCAACATCTCCATAAATGTGCGGATGCCTATGTATTAACTTTTCGCAAATGCCATTGCAAACATCTGCAATGTCAAAACTGTTGGTTTCGCTTCCAATTTTCGAGTAGAATACCAGGTGAAGCATCAAATCCCCAACTTCTTTTTTAATCTCATCCAAATCGTTGTCTAAGATCGCATCGCCAAGTTCATAGGTTTCCTCAATGGTCAAATGGCGTAGCGTCTCCATCGTTTGTTTCTTGTCCCAAGGACATTGTTCACGCAATTCATCCATTATGGTCAATAAACGATCAAAGGCTTTTAATTGGTCTACTCTACTATTCATATATAAATGTTGTTTAGGCAAAAGTACAATTTATGGTAGGTTAGTCTAAAGAACAACCTACCAAAAAACAAAGATAAAATCTATTGAAAACAAAAACCCAGCTAGTTAGCTGGGTTTTCATTCTATTCCGATTGAAATGTCAAATTTATTCTTCTTCGTCTGAAACTACGGTTTCTTCAAGATTCAACAAGTCGTTTTTCTGTAACATGTTATACCATTGTACCACTTTCTTTATGTCACTTGCATAAACTCTATCTTCATCATAATCTGGCAGGACTTCAAAGAAATATTCCTCTAGTTTGTCTTTACCGTCTTTGTGACTAATGCTGGTCTGTTTTCCGTTCTCCTTGGTTTCAATTTTTTTAAGCACCTCTCGCAATGGTACTTCTTCTGTTAAAGTATAAATGGCTATTTCACTTAAAACACTAACATTTTGCTGTATTCCAACCGAAATCTTACGGTTGTCGATTAATGATTCTGCTACAAAACCTCCTCTAGTTTGTGTAACTAATTTATATAATCCAGGCTTTCCTGCAATTGCCAATATTTTATCTAATCCCATGTTTATTCTTTTTTAAGGATGGCAAATATCTAGTGTTCGCTCCTTTTAAACAAATTTTATCGTTTCTTTTTTTGATTTGGAAAACGCATTCTATAGTCTATGCTCACTTTTCCCTTGGAAATGTTTGCCAATTTACTTTTTATCAATCTTTTTTTCAATGCAGACAACTTATCCGTAAACAATACTCCTTCTATGTGGTCGTATTCATGCTGTACCACTCTTGCGGCCAAACCATCCAACTCCATAGTATGCTTTTTGAAATCTACATCGTAGAATTCTATTTTGATCTTCGGCTTTCTGAATACATCCTCCCTTACATCCGGAATACTCAAGCATCCTTCGTTGAAAGCCCACTCATCGCCACTTTCTTCCAAAATAGTAGGATTGATGAAAACGTGTTTGAATGTTTCCAAAAAAGCTCTTTCTTCATCCCCCAAAGCTTCATCTTCTGCAAAAGGAGAAGTATCTACTATGAACATACGTATTGCCAATCCTATTTGTGGAGCCGCTATACCCAAACCAAAGGCCTTGTACATTGTTTCATGCATATTGGCAATCAAATCCTTCAAATTAGGATAATCTTTTGTTATTTCTTTCGCCTTTTGTTTTAAAACAGGGTCGCCGTAAGCGACAATTGGTAATATCATCAAATTCTAATTTATGTATTATACAGGTAACTTTGTAAAATTATAGTAGCACTGATCTCATCTATCAATGCTTTGTTTTGTCTTTGCTTTTTCTTCAAACCACCATCAATCATAGTTTGTACTGCCATCTTTGAAGTAAAACGTTCATCGACTCGTTTTACTGGAATATTTGGAAAAAAAGTACGCAATTGACTAATAAATGGAGCTATCAATACTTCACTTTCACTAACTTCGTTATTCATTTGCTTGGGTTCTCCAACCAAAAACAACTCCACTTGCTCTTTGTTAGTATAGTCTTTTAAAAAATCTATCAGCTCTTTTGTTGGCACGGTGGTCAATCCAGAGGCAATAATTTGCATATCGTCTGTTACAGCCAATCCCGTTCTGACCTTACCATAATCCATTGCTAGAATTTGAGCCATTATTATTATTTTTTTGCAAATTTAAGGTTTAATTAGTAGATACATAAATATTATGCCAAATTATAAATTGAAACTATATTTGCGTAAAGAATCAAGCAATTTGTTTGTATCCCTTTAAACAAATAGTAAGTTGCGAAAACCTGACGTTTAAGGCTTGCTCAAAATATTAACATAATAAACAAAAAACCCTCCTTTTGTAGGGAATGAAAACATCTTTTTCAATGAAAGAATTACAACAAACTATTGAGAACGCCTGGAATGACAGAGCTTTATTAAATGATGAAACAACAACTACTGCCATTAGAAAAGTAGTGAGTTTGCTAGACGAAGGATCTCTTCGCGTAGCAGAACCTACAACATCTGGATGGCAAGTAAACGAATGGGTAAAAAAGGCAGTGGTACTGTATTTTCCGATTCAGAAAATGGAGACCATCGAGGTTGGCATCTTCGAATTCCACGACAAGATTCCTTTGAAAAGAGGTTATGCGGAAAAAGGCATTCGTGTGGTACCACATGCAGTTGCTCGCCACGGAGCATATATTTCGGCAGGTACGATATTGATGCCCAGCTATGTAAACATCGGAGCATATGTGGCCGAAGGTACCATGGTAGACACTTGGGCAACCGTTGGTAGTTGTGCTCAAATCGGGAAGAACGTACACTTGTCCGGTGGTGTTGGCATTGGTGGTGTATTGGAGCCTTTGCAAGCTGCTCCTGTTATTATAGAAGACAATGCCTTTATTGGTTCCCGTTGTATCGTCGTAGAAGGTGTACACGTGGAAACAGAAGCTGTCTTGGGAGCCAATGTAGTTTTGACTGCTTCCACTAAAATAATCGATGTCACGGGAGACGAACCGGTAGAGATGAAAGGCCGTGTTCCTGCACGTTCCGTAGTTATACCCGGTAGTTATACAAAATCCTTCCCTGCTGGAGATTACAATGTGCCTTGTGCTTTAATTATTGGCAAGCGTAAGGAGAGTACCAACAAGAAGACCTCATTGAATGATGCCTTGCGTGAACATAATGTAGCGGTATAGAAAAGTTTTCAGTTCTCCACTCTTGGTTTCTTCTATTTTTTGAAAAAATAAAAACCAAGACTGGAAAAACTGTTTAAAATCTATTTCTTATTCAAATATTTTCGTTTGAAACGCTTCTTCCTATTTACCCTTAGTTTGAAGCCTCTGGATGACTCTAACAACAAATCATAAACGGTCTCAAAAGACTCGTTGCTTATTCTAGCATATTCCTGAGCCACTATCCTTATCATTTTTTTGGATAGCCACAAGCGCTTTAAATTTTCCATTCTTTTTGATAGATCCATAGATTCAAAGCGCATTCGGTTTAAATCTATGAGGTAAAAGTCGTAACCTCCTTCATTTTTTACTATTAATGTATTGCCAGGGGAATGATCCAAAAAGTTCACGCTGTTTTCATGCAACTTGTATGTAAACTGGGTGAACTGTCTCAATATTTCATCACGGTCCTCATACAAGGGATTGTGTATTAGAACTCTGAAATCGAGGTCATAGTCAATGTGTTTGCTTACAAAGTAGCTCGTCGTCAATCCCATTGCCGATGTGTTTTCCACATACGCAATTGGAAAAGGTGTTAAAATGCCTGCTTCGGTCAATCTTTTCGCATACTCGAAGGAACGTCTTGCTTTGGATTTCCTGACATTCTTGTAAATGAAACTATTGAATGCCTTTGGAGTCTTGAAGGATTTTACATTTACAATCTCCTTGTCGATTGTAAAGCTTTTAATGGTGTTACGCTCTCCTTTGGTTACGTACGTTCCCGCTTCGTCAAAATGAGCAATGCATTCTAACAATTCGGCTTCTAAATGCTTAAATTCTGGATGGATGTGTACAAGGTTCATATTAATGTGGTTATTTATCAAAGATATATGAAACTAAATTTTAATAAAAGCCGAAAAAACAATATTTTGCAACCACCTGCGAACAAACCAACTTAGATTCCTTGATTTCCAAGGGAATAGATATGAAGAAAATTTTAGTAATACAAAATAAACGCATTGGAGATGTACTGATTGCTTCTGTTATTGCCCAAAACATGAAAGCAATATATCCAGATAGTCTTATCGATTATTTGGTTTATGACTATACTACTGGAGTTATAGAAAACAATCCAAACATAGACAACATTCTTGTCATCAACGATGCAGAACTCAAAAAATTTGGAAACCTCACAGCTTTGATCGCTACCATAAAGAAAAGAAAATACGACATCATCTTTGATCCTTACGCCAAGCTTCAAAGTCGTTTGATCTGTTTGTTTTCAAAAGCACCTATGCGCATTGGTTTCAAAAAAAGAGACAAGAACCCTCCATTGCCCTTTTACACCCACAACATTCCTTTTTTGGATCATAAAACAAAAAACTGCGGAAAGGCCATAGAAGATCGCATCAATATGATTTCTTCCGTTTTCGATTGCTCAAAGGTGAAGATCGACTACGAGCCCAAAATAACCCTAACGGCAAAAGAACAGCAATATGATAAATTGGAACACTATGACAAACCTTTTGTAATGCTGGGCATTCTAGGGAGTACTCCTCAAAAATCGATGCCTTATGAATATATTGTCGAGATCGTAAATCATATCACAAAAACCTACGATGTAAACATTCTCTTCAATTACGCACCTCATCAGAAAAAAGATGCCCTAGACATCTACGAACAATGCGACAACAAGGAAAACATCGTCTTGGACATTTACGAAGACAGCATTCGTGGCTTCATAACATTGATGAACAAATGTACTTTGTTGGTTGGAAACGAAGGCGGAACCATCCATATTTCGAAAGCATTGAACAAACCTACATTCACTGTTTTCTCCCCTTATGTCCTTAAAGAGCATTGGGCTAGTTTTGAAGATGGGAAGATGCATACTTCCATTCATTTGTTGGAAGAAAAACCCGACTTGTTTTCTACGGACAGAGACGAACGTCGTAAAATTGAAGAAGATCCTTCGTTCATGTACAAGCAATTGACTCCAGATTTGATTTTACCCAAGCTGGATGTTTTTTTAGAACATCATTTGAAATAGTTTACCTACACAAGAAAAGATTTTAGTGTACAGAAACTACAATATACAATCCATTACTGGTCTAGTTTCTCTATGCCATAAGGCGTTTTTATTACCTTTTTGTACTTGGTATTGCGTCTTATCTCCAAGTTTCTATCCAAGGATTCCTTGGTTTTATACCCTCTGGGGTGATCCAGGTGCAAACATATTGCCTTATAGCGAATCTGTTTGGTCTTGATCCCCAAGTTTACCAGACGCTCTCCAAGTTCTCTATCTGGCCCACCGTATTGCATACGCTCATCATAACCATTTATAGCCAATAGATCCTCTTTCCAAGCACTGGAATTACAGTTGTTGAAAGTAGCTCCTGTTGGTGTTACCACATCCAAAAAATTGGCTAGCTTGTCTCCCACACTCAATTTCAATTGTTGCTTCTTACCCAATACTCCCATTTTTTTAAGCCATTTCGGTTTAAAGCAATTTCCATTGCCTATGTCTTTCAATGTAATGGCATCGCTTGTCGGCTTATCCAACTTGCAATATCCTCCAGAGAGAAAGAATCCTTTTTCTGCATATTTAGCGTGTGTAGATACGAAGTCTGGTCGTGCGATGCAATCGCCATCCGTCATCAAGATATAGTCGTATTCGGTTTGCACGATACACTTGTTCAACAACTCTTGTCTACGATACCCTTTGTCTTCGTGCCAAATATGACGCAATGTCACAGGATAGTCCTCCATGAACTTCTCTATAAGCGCTTTGGTGGATGCTCCAGAGCCATCATCTGCAACTATGACTTCAAAATTGCCATAATCTTGATTCTTGTAACTCTCCAACACCTTACTTAAATAGTCTTCGGAATTGTATGTACTGACAATTACAGAAATAGGTAAATCGTTCATATGGATATCGTTTTTATTTGCTTTGCAAATGTACACATATAAATTTATTTTGTAGTGTTTTTCCTTTCAATGAAAGGCTTTTCAAGTGCAATTCCAATTTATCCCTAGAAGCATTCATAGCCATTGTTTCCAACTTTTCCACGTCGTTTTTCCAAGCTGAGGCATTGCAAATGGTCGGGTCTTTTTTAGCTCTTAGGTCAAACCCGTTTTCTCTCAGCCAATTGACATTGAAACAGAGATTGTCGTATATGGCATTGACAGTCACTTTTTCTGGTTTCTCAAACAACACGGATCTTCCTTTTAAGAAGTAACCTTCTTCTCTTGATTTTACGTGCTGCTCCACAAAGTCCTTGCGTGGTAACACATTGGCATTGGAAAAGATGAGATAGTTTGTATGGCAGTGCTTCAATACGTTTTCACTTGTAGCCAAATGCATGTCGTAAAATACTTCTTTTCCCACTCTTTCTACCATTTGTTTCAAGTCTTCGGAAAAACGATCTGTGACGATCACAATTTCAAACAAGCGATATGTTTGGTTGTTATATCCTTGTAGTACGGTTTCCAAGTGCTCAAAACCATTTATGCCAGAAAGGATTGTTGTTGTGTCTATTTTTGTCATACAGTAAGCAAATATAAAGTTTTTTAGTAAGTTTGTCGCTGCAATTATTATGACAAGACTCTCCGTAATCATACCGACATACAACGAAGCTCCATATCTTGGAGACGCGCTATATTCTGTCAAGTTTGCTGACGAAATCATCGTTATCGATTCCTTGAGCACAGACAATACCGTAGAAATAGCAGAAGCCTTTGGTTGTAAGGTTCTTTCTCGCAAATTCGACAATTTTTCAAATCAGAAAAATCACGCCTTGCAATATGCCACGGGAGAATGGGTCTTGTTCGTAGATGGAGACGAAAGAATTCCCCATGCATTGAAAAAAGAAATCCTGAAAGCAATGGATTCTGTAAAGCACAGTGGCTACAAGCTCAATTTTCCTCATTTTTACATGAACCGCTTTCTATACCATCATAGTGACGATGTCACCAGATTGGTAATTAGGGAAAAATGTCGATTTGAAGGAAGTGTGCACGAAAAATTGATCGTAGACGGTAGCATAGGAAAGTTAAAAAGCCCCGTACTCCACTATACCTACAAAGGCCTAATGCATTACATAAGTAAAAAGGACAGTTATGCTTGGTTTCAAGCAGAACAATTGCTAAAAAAAGGAAAGAAGGCTACTTATTTTCATTTGGCATTCAAACCATTTTATCGCTTTTTCAGTAGCTATGTCCTACGTCGTGGTTTTTTGGATGGCATCCCAGGTCTTACCGTTGCCACCATAAATGCCTATGGTGTATTTTCTCGTTATGTAAAATTGATGTTGTTGCAGCGAGGTATAAAATAATTGCCTTTTTTATTTCCCCCATAGTAAACGACATGTAATTTACAAGATCAATCCAATGGAAAGAAACATTGCTTTCATTTGAAACGTCTTGTTTTCTATGTTTTCATTCAAACTCAAGTCAAAAAAATAAGGCCTCCCGTTCGGAAGACCTTATGTTTCATCTGTTTATAATCATTGTTTTTTATCGGTCATCTGTAACATTCATATAATAATTCTGCTGTGTATCTAACTTTTTAGTTATGAATGTTTCATCAAATTCTCGGAATTCAACTAAATGACATACAGTGAATTCTTAAAAGACATGTGATACTATCTCTACATTTTTATGACTCTCAATGTATTGGTTGTTGCCTGCGTTGTTACTTTAACAAAATAACACCCACTAGATTTGAACTCTTTTCCTAAAGATATTCTGTCTGGACTTTCCGCATATTGTTCTTCTACTAAAAGTTTTCCTTGTATGTCATACAATTTCAATGTTATGGATTGTCCTTCAATTTTACGCAAATCAAGAGTAAATGCATCTTTAAAAGGTACAGGGTATGCTACGACAAAATTATTTTCGGCTGCATTCTCTGTGACTCCAAGAGTACTTTCCGTTATGTTTATGTTGTCTATCCAAATTCTAGTTCCAAATCCAGAAGTATTCTTAAATTTAATCAATGCATTTGGCTGATTGACATAACTCTCCAACCCAATGGTCTCTTCTCTCCAATGTGATGCTTCAGTTGGAATCCAGTCGTTGGTTTCATTAACACCTATCGTGCTTGGGTCATCCAATACCTGAACCGTAGCCAAATCGGTATGTATCTTGTCATAGACACTTGTCCAAGTAACGCCACAATCTGTGGATATCAATATTTCCAATCGATCTTCACTTTCTTCTACACCATCGACCTCGGCATTGTCGTATTTCGTATATGCTATGTCGAATGTCATAGACTCTGGGGAATTGAAATCCAATGGTTGTAAAATAAGTTCATCAACCAAATCTTCAGGATTGTCCGCATTGTTGATAACCAAGCATGAACTATCGCCATTCCCTACATCTGCTCGCTTCTCCCAAAAAATTGCATCTCCATCCGGATTGATGACTTCCCATCCTTCAATAGGAAAATCTCCTGCAAAATCTTCAACAAGTGGCAAAGTGGCCTTTTCTCCAATGGTAATGAAATCATTCCTGACAATGGTAGTTCCCATACCATAGGCATTCGTTGCAACCAACTGCACATCATATGTTCCTGAAGTATCGTAAACGACAACTGGATTCTGATCAGTTGATGTCTCCGGGGTACCTCCTGTGAATGTCCACAACCATGAAGTTGGACTTCCTGTGGAAAGATCCGTAAATGTTACCGGAATGTCACTACATACCCTGTCTGCATCCATAGCAAAATTGGACAATGGTGCCTCTTGACTGTCTAAAGTGAAATTTATGTTGTCAATCCAAATTCTGGTTCCGTATCCGGATGTATTCTCGAATTTAATCAAAACATTGGACTCTCCAATAAATTCAGCCATCAATATTTGCTCTGTTCTCCAATGTGATGCTTCAGTTGGAATCCAACTATTAGGATTGTCAGCTGGACCAAAGGTCTCCAATTCCGTATGCGTTTTGGAATACAATTCCGTCCAATTAACACCACAATCTATGGAAGCCAAAACTTTGAGTACGTCTGGGCTGTCATTGTCAAATTTAGTATAGGCGACATCAAAAGAAAAATTGGTCTCTCCAACAGATAGATCCAAAGGCTGCAAAGTTATCTCGTCTTTCTCTCCCACAGTATCATTGTCTGCATTGTTCATGATCATGCAAGAGCTATCTCCGTTTCCTGCATCTATTCGTTTTTCCCATCCCAATCCATTGTCTGGATTGAAAACTTCCCATCCAGTTGGGGGAAAGGTTCCAACAAAATCTTCCGTGAAAGAAGTCCCATCTGGCGTCACAATCGTAATGTAATTGCTCTTTGTCACCATATTGGTTCCATTGGCATTGCCAGTCGTCAATGTTACTTCGTAAGAACCTTGTGCACTATACGTAATCACTGGAGGGTTTTGTTCTGTTGATGAGGAAGGCGTTCCTCCAGAAAAAGTCCATGACCAAGACGTCGGGTTACCGGTCGAGACATCCTCAAAGGTCACATCAAGACTGTTACATACCGTAGTTCTCTGTGCTGAATAAAAATCTGAAACTGGAGCTATGTTGTTCTCTATTGCTATATTAACGTTATCGATCCAGATTCTAGTACCATATCCGGAAGTATTGAAAAAACGTATAGATACATTGGGGGAGCCATCATAAGCACTCAAATCCACTATTTCCTTTCTCCAATGTTCATCTTCCGAAGGGATCCAATCGTTGGATAAACTGGTGATGACTTCCGTTGTTTCAAGTTCTGTATGCGTTTTGGAATACACATCGCTCCAAGTTGCTCCACAATCCGTAGAAACTTGTACTTTCAATACATCTGGGCTATTGTCATCAAACTTGGTATAAGCCAAATCAAAATACATTTCACCATTGCTTCCTGAGGAAAAATCATAATAGGGCAATCTGATATAATCTTCTTCACCAAGCACATTGTTGTTTGCATTGTTCATTACCATGCTTGAATTATCTCCATGGCCTACATCACTTCGTTTTGCCCAAGCTATTTCTTGATCTGGATTGAAGATATCCCAACCATGAGGTGGAAAGGCTCCTTCAAAACCCTCAAAGACTGCTATGGACTCACGCTGATCGACATGAATGTATTCGACCTTCTCCAAAGTGTTTTGCCCTAAAGCATTTGTAACCTCCAAAGTTACTTTATACCTTCCAGGGGTATCATATTGAACGGTTGGACTGACATCTGTTGAACTGGAAGGACTACCTCCTTCGAAAGTCCAGATTCTAGAGTCTGGAAATCCAGTGGAGATATCCTTGAACGTCACTGATTCCCCACTACAAATTGCACTCAAATCGTTTTTTAACTTTGCTACTGGAACTGAAGCCACAACTCCTGTATCTTCAAGATTCTGTTGACTCCACAACAAACTCCTTGGATAAAATGCTTCCGAAGTATCTTCTAACCAATAAGTCATTGCAGCTACTTGATCCTTCGTATACATATTTTGACAGCTGGTATTGTAATCCATGTGATTTTCCAAATTTGGGAATACACCACAATCATTTAGCACGTCACGCACACATCCTTCCGTTCCATTTGTTGGAGGTGTATCATCCATACCATCATTTGTAGTATCACATCCATCCTGAAAAGTATGCCTCAAGCCAAAATAATGTCCAAATTCATGGGTCATTACCTTTTCAAAACCAGGATTGTTGGCAGATAGCGACCCACAAGTTCTTCCTATGTATCTCCAATTGAAAGTTATATGAGGTATTACATCTTGAATAGGTAAAAAAGCATGTCCAGATCCATTCCATTGGCCAACTACATTTGGATGGTGAACAATGGATATGTCCAAATAATATTTGCCATTCTTTCCCCACCACATGTTATCATAGATTCGTTCGTCGTATCCATACTCCACCAAATCATTGTCAGCTTGCCAGTCCATTCCGGGAACTTCCATCAAGTTGCCATCTGGATCTTCTGTAGCCAAGACAAATTCAATGTTCATTTTATCTTTAATATCATCAAATCTTGGATCCGTGGCATCATATCCAGGAAATGTTCCATTAAAATCTCCGTTAACGACCAACATTACGTCATCTATACGACATTTCATATCCTCTTTGCTTACTTCAATCACTTCTGGTTCTCCATTGTGAAGAATATGAAATACCACTGGTATCTTGTAAAAGGCTGGAGGCGAGGTTTTATTTCCAGCAAATTGCTTTTGGGTTTGCATCTTAGACATTGCCTGTCTAAAAGAAGCTTCCTCATCTACTGATAACTTTGTTCCACAGCCAACTGTTTCTTGACCATAGAAGCTGAAAGTAAAGCACAGTGAAATAAGGATTAAAAAAGGGGTTTTGACATTCATTGTTTTGTTATTAAATTGTTATTTTTTGTTTTCGCCCCTGAATATATATATAAAAAACAACTAGTACGTACTAGTATGGTTTTATTTTTATGTTTTTTCATAAACTACTTAAGTTTCTTTGTAAGGTTTAATCTCTTTTAAACAATCATGTTATACGTTATGGACACCTCCAGAGCTCGCCTGTTGCCAACTTAAATGGCCATGGTGTATTTTCGCTATATGAGATTGTTGTTGTTGCTACGGAAAATAAAATAATTGTTATTTTTTGTTTTTCCATAGCAAGTATGTAACTTAAAACATCTTTCAGCTACATATCAACAGATACCATTAACATAAAATGAAAAAGAGAGTACGAGTATCTTCAAACATCAAATTCAAAAAATACGTCTTGCCTTGTTTCTTGATTCTTTTCTCCTATCTAATAACCAAATATGGGAATCTTAATCGTTTTTGGGATGGTTTCGCATGGTGCCTTACCATATTATTCTCTTTATTGTTGATCTCATTGAAAAAAGTAGAGTATACAAAAAATCACATCTATTTCAACAACAAAAAATTCGACTACGAATCCATAAAAGGATTTAAGTCGTTTGACATCAATCAAAACATCTACTACGTTTTCATTACAGAATCCAATGGTTTGTTAGGTAAATATCATCTTACGCAACTTGGAGGCTTGAGCTATCTTTCCATTTTTAAAATGTTGCTAAAGAAATCCAACAGCAATAATGTTCCTCTAGTCGAATTCTTGGCTTTGTTGGATGAAAAGTCGAACATTAAATAGCCTCTTTTTAATAACATAAAATCCTATACAGCATATCATTTAACGCATTGCAAGACACCTTTTCCGTGAACCCTATAAAAATAGATACCGCCCTCTTGGCATTTCGCTAGGGAAATTCATATCTATTTTAAATTGGAATTGGAAATATTAGAATAACGACTTACCCCGTTTCAACTTCTTCTTGAAAGCAGTTAGGTCATACTCTCCCTTTACATCGATACGTTGTACTTCGTAATTGTTTTTAAAAGGAAATTTATTTACCCTGTTTCCTATTCGCAAACCATAGGCTATGGTGTTTTCATTCAATACATTGAAAAAAGCAAGTTGCTCCTCTCCTTTTCTTGGGTATTTGCCATAAGGGTATGCCAATGTGTTGTGGATTTCCAAATCGTTTTCCATGATGAACGATTTGCATTTATCGAAATCCTCTTGTATCTCTTCTACGGACATTTCATTGTAACGATTATGTGCAAAGGAATGCAAGCCCAATTCTATGATTTTCGGATTCAAAGACCTCAACTGGGATACATCCATAATGGGTTCCTTTCCCTCATTCCAATCATCTACACCTCCGACATATTGAAAAGGGATGTAAAAACTAGCTTTCAATTCATATTGTTGCAACAAAGGATAGGCATATTTCAACTGATTCACATAAACATCGTCAAAAGTAATGATCACCGCCTTGTCCGGAAAATCCTTTGAAGACTTGAAGGATTGCAAATCTCTAAAATGCAATGAAGTGTATCCATTTTCCTTTAAAAATCGAAATTGCTCTTCAAGCCTTTCCGTGGAAATGGTAAGTCCTTTGCTATTGCTTGCTTTCTCACTTACGCTATGATACATTAAAACGGGAAGCTTGGCCATTGTCTAATTTATTAGTGTGTCATTCAGATTTCGACTATGTCCAACCTGACATCTATGTTTATTATGCTCATTTTTTAAATGAGTTTCATTACTTTTGACACAAATATAGCAAGTGAATCTTAATATATTCAATTAAAACCGATTTCCATAGATGATTAGTGCCGTTGCCATAACCTACAACGAAGAAATACACATTGAAAGCTATATAAAGAGCCTGTCATTTGCAGATGAGATCATCATAGTGGATTCTTTCAGTACGGACAAAACTGTCGAGTTGGCCAAAAATCACGATGTAAAAGTGATACAACATCCTTTCGAAAACTTTTCGAAACAAAAGAACTTTGCCATCTCACAAGCTACCCACGATTGGATCGTATTCTTCGATTTGGATGAAAGCGTTCCCAATGCATTGGCTGAAGAAATAGTATCTACAGTAAATTCCGAAAACCCATTGAAGGCCTATAGGGTGAAACGTAATTTTCACTTTATGGGAAAACGGATAAAGTACAGTGGTTTTCAAACTGATGTTTCTGTACGCCTATTCAACAAGAATTATTGCAAATACAATGGAAAACCAGTACATGAAGCCATTGAAACCAATGAAAAAATCGGCTTGTTGAAACACGCTGCGGATCACCATACCTACAAGACATTCGACAATTACAACGAAAAATTGAGTTTGTACAGCAAGTTGCAAGCGGAAGCCTTGTACAAGAGGAACGTTCGACCAAACCTTTATCATTTTCTATTCAGACCCTGGTATCGTTTCATGCATCAATATTTTTTGCGATTGGCAATTTTAGATGGAAAAGAAGGTTTTATCATTTCATATGTACATGCTTTTTCCGTATACAAAAGATACATTCAGCTTTGGGCCATGTATAGAAAAATAGACTAGATGAAACAAGCAAATCAAAAGGCATTCAGAAAAATAATTGATTGCGAACAACATCTGACCTTTGAAAAACAATAAGTATTACAGATGAAACAGGTATTTCTTGAATCTCATAACATAAAAAACCCGAACAATGGCTTTGGTCAATTCAATTATCATTTAATCAAAGGGCTGTACAATGCAAATGTTTCCGATTTTGAAATGACGTTGCATGCCAAAGACACGATGCCTTTGAAAAAAGAGTTTGAAAACTATTTCAAATACAAGACCTACAAATCCATTTCCAGGCAACCTTTGTTTCGCATTAGGAAAAAATACGATGTTTGGCATTCTATGAATCAAAACATAAAAATTGAACCATATTATGATATTCCTTATGTCTTGACCGTTCATGATGTCAATTTCATAGATGAAGTTTCCAGTGACTTGAACCATGCAACCAACCGTCGTTTCATTGAGAAATTAAATAGAAGCAGTGCAATCACCTACATTTCCGAGTATGCAAAAGCGTCTACACACAAGTATTTCGATGTTCCCGATGTTCCCGAGCATGTCATTTACAACGGAAACCCCATCCGTGTACTTTTGGACACGGAAACTTATCCCGTGAAAACGCAAACCAACAGGCCGTACTTGTTTTTCATTGGCGCATTGAACGAGCGTAAGAATGTGCACACATTGGTGGAACTACTGGAATTGTTGCCGGATTACGATTTGATTCTTGCAGGAAACCACACTAGCAATTATGCAAAAGACACATTGGCAAAAACAATAGTAAAGACAAAGACGGAAAATCGTGTACACATATTAGGAACCATAAATGCAATAGAGAAACAACATTATCTTAAGAATTGTACTGCCTTCGTGTTTCCGTCTCTATTGGAAGGCTTTGGCATTCCTCCCATCGAGGCCATGCGTTTTGGTAAACCTGTATTCTTGTCCAATTTGACTTCTCTTCCAGAAATTGGTGGAGAACATGCCTTCTATTGGGATCATTTCGACCCAGAACACATGCGAGATGTATTCGAAAAGGGAATGCACATCTACGAAACAAATAAAGCCCAATATGAAAAAGCATATGTCGAACGTGCTCTAAGTTTCAATTGGGACACTGCTGCTTTGGAATATGCAAAGGTGTATCGAAGTTTGCTATAATTCAAAAATAGGCTTCACCCAATTCTCTATACGATATTTGTCCAAAATGGAATCTTCTATCTCCACATAGGGAGAAGTTACAAAATGTTCCGGGATTTCGATATCGTTCTCATCTATCACCAATATGTTTTGAGGATTGTAAAAATCATAATTCACCACATCCGTATTCGTCGTTATCAGCTTTTTTCGGTAACCTAGAGCCTCGAATATCCTAAAAGACAACCCTACTTGATCGTTGCGCTGTATCTCTACGATAATCTTGGATTTCAAAATCATCTTTTCTACTTCCTTGATGGATTGATGAACGTTTATTATCTCCACGTGATTTGCTTCCATGGGGCTGCCATTGAACACTTTTATGTTATAGGTCCATTGCTTCTCTTTCAGGTACTTCGCCAAATTTTCAATCAATGGAAACCTATGGTCGTTTGTGGAAATGTTGAAAAATTGACAATCGTAATCCTTAGAACTGTTTTCAGAAAAAATGTAATTCGTCAAAAACTTGAATCCATTATCCTTTATGTCTTGCTTATCGTAACTGTATATGGTATCGAAATGGTTTACGATGTCCAATTTTCTAGGAAATCGGCGTGTACTATCATAGTAATACGCTATGAAATTTGGAGTGAACTTCCTCAAAAAACGTAACGTCCCATCATCTAACATGTCTGGCCGTATGATAAAAATGGCATCTTGCTTTCCAATGGTCTGCATCTCCTTTTTTATCCTATCGAAAACAAAGGTCTTCTTCAAATTCTTTCCGAATAACTTGGACACGAAATTCTGAATCTTGTGTCCTAGGTTTCGATATTTGAAACTTGGTTTGTCCAAATATAGGGTGGAGGCTTCCACTCCATTGGAAGCATTCAAGGCTTTTTCAATATGTGACGTATATCCAAAAGCGAAAGGTGCTATTATTGTTATTTTCATTTTAATCTTTAAACTCTTTTTAGCTAGATAGCATTTCCTGATTTTAGATCTTGGCCTGGTAGGGTTTTAATATTCATTATCAACAAATGTATTAAATCCTAACTAATTTTATTTAGTTTTGCCCTTATGAAAGATATCTCGGTAATTATCATTAATTACAATACTGCAAAATACACCTTGGAATGCGTACAATCTGTATTGGAACATACTTCGACCGACTTGTCATTCGACATCATCGTGGTGGACAACAATTCTGAAGCAGATGATTTCAAGCATTTGGAAACACATTTCCCAAAAGAAGATCATGTCTCCTTGCACCGTAGCATCATAAACACGGGGTTTGGAGGTGGTAACATGTTTGGTGCCCAGTTTGCAAAGTCAAAATATCTTTTGTTCTTAAACAACGATGCCATGCTTAAAAACGATTGTTTGGGTATCTTGCATCGTTATATGGAAATGCATTCGAATGTAGGTGTGTCCTCCGCCCAAAACTATGATGAATTCAATGAACATGTCATTTCCTTTGACCATGACAAAGGCATTAGAAAACTTGTTTTTGGACGCAGTTTCCTAGAAAAAAACTTCTCGAAGAAACACCCAAAACGTAAAAAGAAACATACGGAACCCATCACTGTTAATTTTGTGAACGGAGCCTTTATGTTTTTTAGAAGTGACGTCTTTGGCAAGGTTGGTGGTTTTGACACCAACATTTTCCTATACTTTGAAGAAATGGATATTTGCTTCCGTATGAGGCAATTGGGATTCACAAGTGTTTTGGTTCCAGAAGCGAAAATCTTACACTATCAAGGGGTGAGCACCGGTATGTCCAAACAAATTAGCAAAGAAGGCTTTCTATCTCATATATATGTGATAAAGAAGAATTATTCTTATGTAAAATATGCCTTTATCCGATTCTATTATTGTCTTACATTCTTGATAAAACCAAAAAAATGGTTTTTGCTGCCTACCATCTTAAAAGGCGCTCATCTATCGGAATCTTTAAAGCAAAAGCAAAAAATCAAATTTTAGGTCTCATTGTTCCTTTTTCTTCAATTTCCGCTTTCTTTTGTTCATTCTATGGTTCTGATACCAACTAGCCAACAACAACTTCAAACTGTTGTTTTTCTTGGTCAAACCAGATGCAAAATGCAAGTACTTCTCCACCTGTAAGTTCATATTAAAGGATTTCAGTGCCAATTCTCGTAAAGCATCTCCATCTTTTTTTCTATACTTCTTGAATTCGGAAATTAAATCCTCTGTAGAGAACTCCAATTTCGAATAACGCCCAGAGCAATTGTTTTCCACACATTTTTCGACCAAGGCCGGTGTCATATACCCGTCGGAATACGATTTGAAGTAATCACGTTCATCAAACACTACCACTGCTCTACCACACGCCATTGCTTCATAAGCGGAACGCCCTAGCCCTAGTACCAAATCCACATCGTTTATCATATGTTCAACATTCCAAACGGGATTTTCATGCTTGTTGAATTTCGTAAACTCCAAGCCAAGTACATTGCATGCAGCTTCAATTTTTGCATTAGCAGTTTCAGACTGACTTAGACTCATCACCTTTGTCAAGGTTTCATTGATTGGCTTCTCTATGGTATAACGCTCGCAATCAATTCCATTTACAATAATTTCAGATTTAAAACCCAATGCTTCAAGATGGTCCTTGACTTCTTTCGAAATTCCTATGTGTCCATCTGCATATCGAGAAGGCTGCTCTTCTTTTGGAAAGATCCCATGACATGTCTGTATGGTGATTCCCCTTCTACTGAGGTAATTTACACATGTATTGTGATTTGCCAAAATCAAGTCATATTTGCTTCTTGACATAAACCCAACGTTTAAATCTCGCTCTATTCTTTTGGAGACATTCCCTTTGAAAAAAGTAAAGTATTCTACTTCAAAACCTTTTTTCAGCAAAGCTTCTATCAAAGCATAGGTAAAGGTCTCCGAACCTCCTACTTTTTTAAGGTGATTGTTGGCTACTAAGATGGTCTTGATGTTCATAAACTTAAATGAAGGATAAAAATACACATATCCATCAAAATAAATTAATTTTGCCACATAATTAAATCCGATGAAAGAAGAAATTTACAAGGTAGTCGAAATCCTTAAAAGAGGGGGTATCATTCTTTACCCTACTGATACCGTTTGGGGTATTGGCTGTGATGCGGCCAATTCGGTAGCTGTCCAGAAAATATACAAACTAAAGCAAAGAGCAGAATCAAAAACCATGATTTGCTTGGTAAACAACTTCGGAATGTTGGAAAGACACGTGGACAATGTGCCCAATGTTGCATACAACATCATAGAATTGGCAGCAAAGCCCACTACCATAATTTATGACAACCCAGCCGGAGTTGCAGAAAACCTGATTGCTGAGGACAATACTCTAGGTATAAGAATAGTACAAAACAACTTTTGTCAAAGACTCATACGCAAACTGGGGAAGCCATTGGTGTCGACATCTGCAAACATCGCAGGAAAACCAACACCAAAATCCTTTGAAGAAATAGATGAAGCCATTTTAAAAGGTGTGGATTATGTCGTAAATTTGCAAAGCGAAAATGGCAATGCAAATCCTTCTGCAATAATTAAGTTAAGCAACAATGGAGGGATAAAGATAATTCGCGAATAAAAGGTTGGTTTCGAATGTACTGATCATTCAAACTGATTTTCACAAAAACATTTTTATGCCGTAAAATCATGATATGCAATGTTGGTGGATTAGTGATAAAAAAACAATAAATGAATTATAAAGACGCCCTACAAAACAAGATATTCCAAATCATTTCCAAATCTGCAGCAGAACTATCATTGGATAGCTACGTCATTGGAGGATTTGTCAGAGATTATCTATTGAAACGTGGTGACGCGAAAGACATAGACATAGTTGCTGTTGGCAGTGGTATCGAGCTTGCTAGACAAGTAGCAAAGAACTTGCCGAACAAACCAAAGGTACAAGTATTTAAAACCTATGGAACGGCAATGCTACGCTACAATGACGTGGAAATCGAATTCGTAGGGGCAAGAAAAGAATCCTACAATGCCAACAGCAGGAATCCCATAGTGGAAAACGGCACCTTGCAAGATGACCAAAACCGTCGTGACTTTAGTATAAATGCACTAGCTTTGGACTTGTCCGAAACCAATTTTGGGGACTTGTTGGATCCCTTTAATGGCATCAAGGATTTGGATGAAAAAACCATTCGTACTCCTTTGGATCCAGACATTACCTATAGTGATGATCCTTTGAGAATGATGAGGGCCATTCGTTTTGCATCACAATTGGGCTTTACCATAGAAAAAGAATCTCTGGATGCAATAAAAAGAAACAATGATCGCATCAAGATAATCACAAAGGAACGCATCGTAGTCGAACTAAATAAGATCTTGGAAAGCCAAACACCATCCATTGGTTTTTTGCTATTGGAAAAAACAGGCTTGCTGAAACATATTTTACCAGAATTGACAGCCTTGAAGGGCATAGATGAAGTTGAAGGACAAAAACACAAAGACAACTTCTACCACACATTGGAAGTGGTCGACAATATTTCAAAACACACCAACGACGTTTGGCTACGTTGGGCAGCCTTATTGCATGACATAGGAAAAGCTCCGACTAAAAAATTCAGCAAAAAAGTAGGATGGACCTTCCATGCCCATGAATTTGAAGGCTCCAAAATGGTATATCACCTATTCAAGCGTTTGAAAATGCCCTTGAACGAGAAAATGAAATATGTTCAAAAACTGGTATTCATGAGCTCTCGCCCCATTGTTTTGGCTCAAGACATCGTAACAGATTCCGCAGTGAGACGTTTGGTGTTTGACGCAGGTGAATATGTAGAGGACTTAATGACGCTTTGTGAAGCGGACATTACAACCAAAAACCCTAGAAAGTTCAACAAATACCACAACAACTTTAAAATAGTACGCGAAAAGATAATAGAAGTCGAAGCCAAAGATAGCGTTCGCAATTTTCAACCGCCTGTTTCCGGTGAAGAAATAATGAAAACCTTCAATTTGAAACCTTCTCGCGAAATAGGTCTAATCAAAGAAGCCATAAAAGAAGCCATTTTGGAAGGAGAAATACCCAATGAACATGAAGCTGCTTACAATTTAATGTTGAAAAAAGGGAAAGCCTTGGGATTGAAAATTAGCAATTAACTATTCGAAAAGAATGTTACCAATGAAAAAAGACAATAAAAAAGTAGTTTACTGGCTATTGGCTGGATGTCTATTGATATTTATAATGGTGGTAGTCGGAGGCATTACCAGATTGACTCATTCTGGTTTGTCCATTTCCAACTACAAACTAATATCTGGTACCATTCCTCCTATGAATGACGTGGAATGGAATGAAGCCTTCGATCTTTACAAGCAATATCCAGAATATCAAAAACTAAACAATCAATTCACACTTCAGGATTTCAAAGACATCTATTTTTGGGAATGGCTGCATAGAGTCATCGGTCGTTTCATAGGGTTGGTGTTCTTTCTCCCATTCCTATACTTCTTAATTACCAAACAACTCTCGAAGACCACGATAAAAAAATCCATCATACTCTTATGCTTGGGAGGTTTTCAAGGCTTTTTGGGTTGGTATATGGTAAAAAGTGGACTGGTCGATAGACCAGATGTAAGCCATTATAGGTTGGCAGCTCATTTGACCACTGCTTTCATAACATTTGCCTACACCTTTTGGGTAGCTTTGGATATTATGTTCCCCAACAAAAAGGAAATGAACAAAAGCCTTAGAAGCATTATACGCATCGGTATGGTAGTACTTTTGTTGCAAATAGTCTACGGTGCATTTGTGGCTGGTTTGGATGCCGGATTCATTCATAACCACTGGCCAATGATGAGCGAGGGCAAATTCATGCATGAAACCGTACACATGGAGCAAACACCATTGCATAAAAACTTCATAGAAGGCAGAAGTGGTGTGCAATTCGTACATAGAACACTTGCATATCTCGTAGTATTGTGTATTGGCTTCATTTGGTACAAGGCAAAGAAGCATCCTTTATCCTCTTTTCAACAGAAAGGAATAAACAGTCTATTGGCATTGGTTGGCCTCCAATTTTTGCTAGGTGTCTTAACATTGATTCTAGCTGTACCCGTATGGCTGGGAGTAGCACATCAAATAGGAGCATTTTTCTTGTTGAGTGCCATGACATTTACCTTGCATCGCTTTAGTAAGTAATTGAAAAACCATTATCTTTGCAACCTTAACTATTCGCAATGATTTATAGATTTAGAGTCATTCTTGACAATGATACCGAGGAGGACATTTTTCGTGATTTAGAAATTAGAGAAACCGATACACTTGAAGATTTACATAACATCATCACACAGTCGTTTGGCTTCGATGGTTCGGAAATGGCCTCTTTCTACATAAGTGACGATGAATGGAACCAAGGAGAAGAAATCTCTTTGTTCGATATGAGTGAAACAGGGAATGAAGTACGTTTGATGAATGAAACTGCCTTGGACGACACCGTTCACGAAGCTCAAACAAAACTCATTTACGTTTACGACTTTTTAAACATGTGGACTTTCTATGTTGAATTGGCAGAAATAGCGGAGGAGACAGAGGGTGTAGATTATCCTAACTTGATGTTCGTACAAGGGCAAGTTCCCGAAAATGCGCCAGAAAAATTATTTGAAGCCGAAAATGACGATGACGACCTTGATGATGATTTCAACATTGACGATTACGACAATTTGGATTTCAATGAGAATTGGAACTAGCCATCATAATTGTTTGGTATTCATATCCTGATAATTCCGTTTTACATATTCCAAGGCATTTTTTAGAATTTCCCCCATATTCTTGCTTCGCTTGAATTTCAAATCCAAGGTGTAATCGTATATTTTTGATTTTAACAAGTCTATGTGTGTCTTGTTTGAAATTGAATCATTGATCATGCAATTCAACAAGGCTTTGATACGGTCATGGTAGCTAATCATGCGCTTTGCAACAATTGAGCGCTCTTCTATCTTATATTGGTCTATGGATTCTTTTTGAAACTTTTCGGAAACCAATTCGACCATTGTATAATTCTCCTTGAAAAACTGAGGTCTGTAGACATTGAACTTGCCTTCATAGGATTGTTGGTCAAAATCTATGGCTCTTATCTTGAATACGACATGATCGAAATCATGAGTTGGTACGATTACATAATTATAGGATCGCATATCTCCCAAAAGACGAATCATGCATCGTTCATTGAATTTCACGAACTCCTTTGCTATTTGGGATTTTTCAGAATCCGTACAATCCACCAGCATATTGGATATAAATTCATCGCCGGGAATGCCAGCAATATGCTCCTCTATCAATGTATCCTTGTAAACCATAAAATTCAAGTTGTAAGGAGACAGCATATGCTCCAACTCCAAGCCATAGACACGGGAGGCATCCGCCTTTTTCACGTAGAAATAGGTGTAGTTGTCATTTAATATGTTTCGAATTTTCACTCGAAAAGGTTTCGAGTTCCCAAAAGTGCAATAATCTATGGCGTCAACATTCAAAAAAGGAATGGTTTTCTCATTTCCATCAGAATGCAAATTGGTATAGACTCTCTTCAAACTCAAGTCGATCTCTTCTCTTTCGAATTCATTGTAGTAGACACGAATCCAAAGTGTATCCTTCTCATATTTATCATATACGGTCACAGATCCTTGAAAGCGCAACAAGTCGTCATAGGAAATCGGAATTCTGGTATTTCGATTGTATTCGGTAAGATAACCATGCAACTTGTCGTTGATTGGATAAGATGGTTTTTTCTTGGAAATTTTCAAATCGCTCATATCTGGTTTAAAATTACTCAAATTTAACTCTAAATTCAAACCAATATAAACAAAGAGACACATAATATGACAACTCAGGGTTATCTTTTAAAAGGAAGCTATGTTTATGCTCTTGACCTTTTTCAAATAGCACAAAGAAGTCCTAAAATAAAGGGGCTTTGTGCTATTTTATCTCCACTTTTATTCTTTTATGAATAATTTATTTACGACTTGATCACCATTTCTTACGCTTATGATGTAGACACCTCCATTAAGGTTCTGAATATCATACTTTACAGAAACCCCACTTCTCTGATTCGGCAAGTCATTTATGACTTTTCCAGTAATATTGTAGATCGTAATGATAGAGTCATCAGCATTTATGATAGATGGGGCATCAAAACGAACAATCAACAATTCTTTCCCTGGATTGGGGTATACGGAAACAGAATTTCCCTTTACAATAGTATTGGAAGCGACTGACAAGGTTGGATCGAAAATCAAAACACCCAATTCTTCAGGAGTAAATGCTCTATTGAAAATAGCAGCTCCATCCATATGAACCTGAGCTCCCGTGTTTGGTCCCCCAAGGATTTTCCCGAAAGAAAAAGGAGCTCCATCTCCAATCTCCCTCCTTACCAGATTACCAATTTGTGTTCCATTGTCATCATTTTCCTTTAATCTCAACTCTAAAACATCTCCTTCTTCAACCACTAAATCCGTAGGTAGGTTTTCTAATTGTTCATCTGAAGTTGCTGTGAAATTACCAGAAACCATAGTCGCATCGTTACGTTTTATGGCATACTCTATATAGTAGTCCAGATTACTGGTTCCAACACGTTTATATGTTAGTGTTTTGTTGGCCGACACGAAATCCAAATCTATGTAATGTTCTTTTACCTGAGAATTGTTGTGGTAATTTCCATTGAATTTGACAATAAACTTTCGAGGGCTGTAAATACTGTAGTCAAATGGGTTGGGATTAGTCATCAATGCTTCCTCGGAAGTACCCTCAACATCCATCAGTACATGATCCGAGTTGGTAGAATTCGTTTGGTTGATATAAGAAAAGTTTTCTAGCACCCCATTTACGTAGGAACATACGACATTGCCATCATAGGTCATGGCAAATTGATACCACTTGTCACTGACATTGCTCAATCCTTCTCCGGGGGCATGATCCAGAATAACCCCGTTGACTGCTCGCAAATGGGCATATTGACTCCCTGACACCAACGATTGTGGATAAGTAGCAGCTCCTGTCGCAGAAAAATGAGCAAACAGCTTATGAGGATATCTGTTTATTGTAAACAAGGCAAACTGCCTTTGTCCACTATATTTCTTTTCTGCAACACCAGCTTCTCCTTCATCCCAAATACCAACAATGTGATGATTGTTTGGGCCATGAAACTTAACCCAAGTAATAAGAGTGAAAGGCTGATGACCATGAATGTCTGCCAATGGCTTATCATTGAACAATGATCTTTGCACCTCTGCAAACAGACGTCCAGCATCCAACTTAATCGCATTGCCGAAAGGGCCAGAAGTATCTTCATGTATTGGAGTAGAAGCATTTTGTTGCACCCAATCGGTCACAGTGTAACTTTGTGCATCTCCATGTTTCTTTAAAGAAATGGGATACAAGGCATTGTTGGCTACATCGATGGCAGATTCTGGCAAAGATGAATGTGCAATGTACCTGTCTAGTGCGACACTTTTGCTTTCGAAATCCCAAAAGGCAACCAACCCAGAAGTTTCCTTGACCAAGTTCTTGTTGTCTTGACTTGTTTGACCCATTGTTTGCTGCAATTGCAAGAATCCTTTGCCGCTAAATAAGAAGCAAATAAGAAATAGTAATTTTTTCGTGTTCATTTTTGTTGAATATTTAATCAATTAAGGGGTTATATTGCAAAATTACATATATAACATCAATTTGGAATTGGGATTCGAATAATAATTTTCAACTAAAAACCATATATTTCTAAAGGGTATGAAAATTATGACGAAAACCAATGTCTTCTTTAATTTTCTTCCTAATTTGTAACAAATATTCTTTCCAGTCGTCTTACTTTAAATCAATCAAAACACTTTTATCTTGGAAACCATTCTTACTATTAATAACCTAACAAAAAAATACGGCTACCTGACTGCTGTAAAAGATTTATCATTTACAATAAAAAAAGGCAATGTCTATGGCATATTAGGGCCAAACGGGAGTGGTAAGTCGACAACCTTGGGCATAGCCCTGAACGTAGTGAACAAAACATCCGGGGATTTCAAATGGTTTGACGGAAACACAACTACGCACGATGCCTTGAAAAAGGTGGGAGCCATAATTGAGCGACCAAATTTTTACCCCTACATGACAGCTTATCAAAACTTGAAATTGGTTTGCAAGATTAAAGACATCGATGATTCCAAAATAGATGAAAAGCTTGAAGTCGTTGGTTTGTTGGAAAGAAAGGATAGTAAATTTCGTACTTTTTCTTTAGGTATGAAACAACGTTTGGCAATTGCTTCCGCCCTACTCAATGATCCTGAAATATTAATTCTTGATGAGCCCACGAATGGCTTGGATCCACAAGGTATTCACCAAATCAGGGAAATTATTAGAGACATTGCCAGCAATGGGACAACCATTTTATTGGCCTCTCACCTATTGGATGAAGTCGAAAAGGTATGCTCGCATGTCGTAGTCTTGAGAAAAGGAGAAAAATTATACTCAGGCCGTGTGGATGAAATGATTTCCAGCAATGGTTTCTTTGAATTGAAATGTGACGACCAAACAAAGCTATTGTCTTTTTTGGAGACTCATGAATCCATTAAAAGCGTAAAGACGGAAGACAATCTCATCACTGCCTTTTTGAACACTCCAACTTCTGCCTCCGAATTCAACAAACAACTCGTGGAAAAGGGTATTTATCTATCACATTTGGTAATGAGAAAAGAGAGTTTGGAAGAACAATTTCTTCAACTTACAGATAACCACAACTAAGAATCATCAATCAAAAACCAATCAAAATAATGTTACGACTTTTAAATATAGAATTCATAAAACTTTGGAACAACAGAGCCAGCAAGGTCTTAATTTTGGCCTATTTCATTCTCTTGACGTCCATTGCCTTGATCGCTTCAATTAAATTCGACATAGGCCCCATAAAATTTCATTTGGCTGAGCAAGGTATTTTCAACTTCCCATACATATGGCATTTCAATACATTTGTCGCAGCCCTTTTGAAAGTGTTTCTGCTCATTGTAATTGTTTCGATGACAGCCAATGAATATAGCAACAAGACATTGAAACAAAACTTGATCGATGGATTGAGCAAGAAAGAATTCATATTTTCGAAATTTATAACAGCAGTCGTCTTTGCTCTTGTCTCTACTCTTTTTGTCTTTGTCGTATCATTGTTCTTGGGATATGCTTTTTCAAGCATTACAGAAAGCTATCACGTTTTTTCAGATTTAGAATATCTTTTTGCATTCTTCATAAAATTGGTGGGCTTTTTCTCCTTGGGATTGTTTTTTGGAATATTGATAAAAAGATCTGCTTTTGCCATTGGAGCAATCGCCGTATTGTTTCTCATTGAGATCATTAGCTATGGAATTTTATCAGGGTACTATCGAGGAACGAACACCATAGACAACATCTACCAATTCCTACCATTCAAATCTTTATGGAATTTGATAGACCAACCCTTTTCTAGACTGGGAGCAGTAAAGGAAGTAGCCAATCAAATAGGAGAAGATTTCAATTTTGACTATGCCGTACATTGGTATGAAATTGCCATTGTATTGGGTTGGACTGCGATTTTTATCTTTTTCTCATACAAGTTATTGGAAAAGCGAGACTTATAAATTTCTCCCCAAACGTCTCGATTTATGGGCTAAAAGGCGCTTTTTAACGTTTTTACATCAAGAAAGTGTAGAATTTATGATATATTTGATAGCTATTGCTATGAAATAATGAAAAAACTATTATTTACACTAACCCTTCTAAGTGTCTTTGTTGCTTTTTCACAACAAGAAGCTTCCAATTGGTATTTTGGTGACAATGCTGGTATATCGTTTGATTTGACAGGTGGAACGGTATCCTTTGCCCTTGATGGGCAATTAGGAACGGTTGAAGGTTGTACGACCATTTCAGACACCTCTGGAAATCTATTGCTCTATACAGATGGTACTACAGTTTACAATGCCAACCATAGTGTGATGCAAAATGGCAATGGGTTAAAAGGAGACGAATCAAGTTCTCAATCAGCCATAGTGGTACCTAAACCAGGAGATCCAAACATTTATTACATTTTTACCGTTGCATCCAATCAAAACCCCCAAGGAATTGGAATGTATTACTCGGAAGTGGACATCAGTCTAAATGGAGGAGCTGGTGCAGTTACGGCAAATAAAAACATCTCTTTGCTTTCTGGTTGTGCGGAAAAATTATCCGCAGTTTTAAAAGACTGCGTTACAGGTGCCATATGGGTAATTACCTTATCAAATCATTCAGGTAGTTCGAATACCGGTATGAATTCATTTCATGCTTTCGAGATAACAAATGCTGGCATCAATTTGACACCTGTGGTATCTACCTTGCCGATAACCATCAATGATCCGAGAGGCAACTTGAAATTTTCGCCTGATGCAACGAGGTTGGCAGCTGCCAATGCCCAAGGAGGGCTGTTCATAGCCAATTTTGACAAAGAGACCGGTATTGTAAGCAATCCTCAAGCTCTTGATATTAACACGCCACAAAACAACATTCCATATGGTGTTGAATTTTCACCAAATAGCCAATTGTTGTATGTAACCTCTTCAAACGATTTTTTCCAAGATGGTAGTGAAGATCCTACAAACCATAGCGCTTCTTTGGTTCAATTCGATTTAAATGCCAACAACATTGAAAACAGCCAGGTTACCATTGATGAAAGGCAATTATATCGAGGCGGTTTGCAATTGGGACCAGATGGAAGGATCTATCGTGCCTTGAGTGCTACGTACAATCAAGGTATCCCATCATTGGCAATCATCAACAATCCAAACGTCATTGGAACTGGTTGCGACTACCAACATTTAGGCATTGGTTTGAGTGGGAGAGCATCTAGACAAGGGCTTCCTCCTTTTATTCAATCTTTTTTCACACAACAAATCGACATAATTCAAAATGGAGTGAATACTCAAGAACTCTCTCTATGTGAAGGAGACACTTATACATTGATGGCAGATGACATTCCTGGAGCGGTATATTCTTGGACAATGAATGGTGCTCCTCTTTCTGAAACGGATTTTGACTTGATTGTCTATGAAAATGGCACTTATGAAGTTTCCATTGTCAATAACAGTGGAGATTGTGGCATTCTCGAAGGAATAGCCATAGTATCTTATTTTGAAGTTCCTAGCGTGAACCAACCAAGTGACATGTTAGTTTGTGACGACGATGATGATGGCATTTACAACTTCAATCTTAGTTCTCAAACCAGCGACATTATAGGCGCACAAGACCCAATGCTTTTCGAAATAAAATACTTCGCTACCCTAACTGACGCTGATGCCAATATCAATGAGTTGCCCGCAACTTATCAAAACACAAGCAATCCGCAATTGATCTATGCTCGAATTCATAATATGGACAATACAAACTGTCATAACATCACGACATTCAACATCCAAGTATTTACACCATCAACCGTAGCTAGCACTTCCAGCCTAAGTATTTGTGACAATGATGCAAACGCAATGGACGGCCATACTGACATTGATTTATCCAACTTAGACCCTGAAGTATTGGGAACGTTGGACCCTGCCCAATTCACAGTTACCTACCATAGTTCTCAAAATGATGCGGATGCAGGTATCAATCCTTTACCAATCCCCTATAACAACCCGACTCCTTTTGCGGAAACCATATATGTTCGAATTGAAAACAACTTGAACACGGATTGCTATGCGACAGATTCGTTAGTTATAAACATAAACCCAATTCCAGAAGCATTCGATGTAGATCTTTATCAATGTGATGAAGAGGGCAACGTAGATGGTTTTACAACCTTTAACCTAATAGAAGCCAACGAAGCCTTGACTGGTAACACTCCAGATCGTTCAACTCAATTTTATTTGTCACTCAATGATGCGCAAGATGATTTGAACCCTGTTAATGAATCTTCATACAACAACACATCAAACCCGCAAGTTCTTTATGTTAAGGTTACAAATGATTTGACTGGTTGTGTAAATTATAGTGAATTGACATTGGAAGTGAGCAACACGCAAATAAATGACTATTCGGCCCCAGAAGTTTGTGACGAACTAAACTCAGAAGATGGAATCAATACTTTTAACTTGAATGATTTCTCATCAGAGATACTAAATGGATTGCCAGATGGATTGGATATTAATTATTATGAGACATATGACAATGCCCTTTTGGAACAAAATGAATTGGATCTAACTTATGAAAATACCATCCCATATTCACAAACCATTTATGTAAGGGTCGAAAATGACAATGCCTGTTATGGTATTAATGAAGTTTTATTGACAGTAAACCCGTTGCCTCAATTGGGAAATGATGAAACCATATTGTATTGCTTGAATGAATTCCCATCCCTAATGACATTAGAATCTGGAATTGACAGTTCCCAAAACAATTACAATTATAGTTGGTCCAATGGGGAAGACACCCAATCCATAATGGTCAATGAAATAGGCACATATACCGTAACGGCAACAAATAGCATTACAGGCTGTTCTCAAACCAGAACTATAACGTTGGAACCTTCCAACGTAGCTACAATAGAGAACATTGATATAATTGATGGTAGCTTGAATAACAATCAAATTACAATTATTACATCTGGAGAAGGAGAGTATGAATATGCATTGGTCAATCAAGATGGAGATAGTACGCCTTATCAATCCAGTCCAGTCTTTACCAACATCTCTCCTGGTTTTTACTCCATATTGATTAGAGACATAAAAAACAATTGTGGAATAACGAATACGATGGTTTCAGTCATAGGTTTTCCCTTGTACTTTACCCCAAATGGGGATGGCATCAATGACACATGGCAAGTATATGGCATATCATCAAACTTTCAATCAAATTCTAAGACCTATATTTTCGATCGCTATGGCAAGCTCATTACACAAATAGATACGGCTAGCAGAGGCTGGGATGGCACTTATAATGGAAAACCTTTACCTGAAAGTGATTACTGGTTCTCTGTAACCTTACAAGATGGACGTATATACAAAGACCATTTCACCCTAAAACGTTAAGAATTCTATGCCAGATCATAAATCAAGTATAAAAAATATTTTTTTGATTTTTTGCTTTATATTTTCAACAACTACAAAAGCACAAAATGAGACGGCACATTGGTTTTTTGGAGAAAATGCAGGCTTAAATTTCAATACAGGCTTCCCTACAGTTAATCTAAGCGGAGAAATAGTAACAACAGAAGGTTGTTCCACCATATCCAGCAAACAAGGTCAATTGTTATTCTATTCGGATGGCATCACGGTTTGGAATAAAGATCATCAAGTAATGCTTAATGGAACAGGGTTGAATGGTGATGATTCTAGTACGCAATCTGCCATTATTATTCCCCGACCAGGCAGTAGCACCATCTACTATATTTTTACAGTAGATGCAAGAGCAGGAGAACATGGGCTTCAATACTCCGAAGTAGATATGTCCCTTGATGGGGGACTAGGTGCAGTTACAGATAATAAGAACATTCCCTTGGCAACCCCTACCACAGAAAAAATCACTGCTGTCGAAAGTGCTGACGGAGAGAGCATATGGGTTATTGGGCATAGATGGAATAGTAATCGATTTATTGCTTATTTGGTAAGCGACACCGGTATAAACACAACCCCAGTAACTAGTTCCGTAGGCTCTGTCCATGGAGGTGATGTTAATAATTCCATTGGATACTTGAAAGCATCTCCCAATAGAGAAAAAATAGCATCGGTTAAATCCTACACTAATAACGAAACCCAAGTTTTTGATTTCAATGCAGCTACTGGTATCTTGTCAAACCCCATTACAATCTCCAATTACATCTCTGAAGATTTGGGTCCATATGGTTGTGAATTCTCACCCAATAGTAATTTGCTGTATATTTCTGAAATTATTAGAGACGGTGAAATCGAAATTTCAAAAATTCATCAATATGACCTCACTCTATCTACGCAAACACAAATTATAAATTCTGATGTAATAATAACCCAAGAAGACGGACTCTTAGGAGCCATACAACAAGCCTTAGATGGAAAAATATATGTTGCAAAATTTGGGTCCACTTCCATAGGAATCATAAATGCCCCCAATGAAATAGGTGCTAATGCAAATTATGAGATGGAAGGTCTTTATTTGGGAGGTAAACTCTGCCGTCTTGGTTTACCTCCTTTTATTCAGTCCTATTTTTTCGCCACCAACATATTCAATAATACTTGTTTTGGAGACTCCACCGAATTCAGCATAGACACATCTACCACCATAGATAGCATTACTTGGGATTTTGGAGACCCAGCCTCTGGAACCAACAATATTTCAACCAACTTGGCTCCTACCCATATCTTTTCCGCTCCTGGAACTTACGCCATTACAATAAGCATAGTTACACAAGGAGAAACACAATTGGTTTATAGGTCATTGTCCATTTCTGGACAACCTCCTGTCATGGATTTAAATAACTTGATAAGCTGTGAGTCTCAAGGTAATAATTCAAATGACTTGACAAGTATAATCCCTGACGCCATTCTCAATGACCCCGATTTTATCTTGACGTTCTACGAAAATCAAATGGATGCAATAGACAGAGTCAATGGAATAAATTCTCCAAGCTTTTACAATACACCATCAGAAAACCAAACAATTTATGTCAGATTGGAAAATAACATTGGAAGTGATTGTTTCAGTCTTAGCACTTTTCAAATAATTGTTAATACCCCTCCAGTAATAGAACCTTTTGAGGATGTTTTTTTTTGTGACAATCAAAACTCTGATGTTACAATAGACGTTGGCACACTCCTTCCCCCATTAAGCAATTATAGTTTTCTTTGGATTGACACCAATGAAACAACTGCCCAAATCACAGTTGATCAAGCAGGATCCTACACAGTTAGAATAACAGCAACAGCAACAATAACGGTAGATAACCCTGATGGATGCTATGCAGATAGAATTGTAAATGTTAGCTCCTCTAACATAGCAACAATCAATCATATAAATATTACGGGGACTACCGCAATTGTTTTGGTTTCTGGTCTAGGTGATTATGAGTTTTCTTTGGACGATATTAATGGATTCTATCAAGACCCCAATATTTTCAACAATTTAGAACCAGGAATTCATACCGTTTATGTAAGAGATAAAAATTCTTGTGGAATAATAGAACAAACGTTTTCCATTATAGATTTTCCTTCATATTTTACTCCAAACGGGGATCTAGTCAATGACTTTTGGCAGGTTAAAGGGATCTCTTCAGAATTTCAACCCAATTCATTAATATACATCTACAATCGCTATGGAAAACTGATTACCCAAATAAAAGCCGATAGTAGAGGTTGGGATGGTACTTTAAACGGAAAACCACTACCTAGTAACGATTATTGGTTTTTTGTAACACTTGAAGATGGTCGTATCTATAAAGATCATTTTACTCTAAAACGATAATTAATAAAATTCTACTCTTGAAAAACTCATACTCAAAACTCACTTTATTGATGGTAACGTTATTTATTACCAATATTTTATTTGCTCAACAACCGAATGATTGTTCCAATTCAATCGTTGTCTGTGGTGACTCGGACATTGTTTTGGACGTCAATGGCGCAGGCATATCGGAAATACCCTTAGGATCAGCATGTGGTAGCCAAGAAAACAACAGCCTATGGTTGGAAGTCACGCTGATTACAGATGGTACACTGGCTTTCACCTTAACACCGAATAGCACCAACATAAACGAAGATTACGATTTTTTTATTTTCGGTCCCAATGCGACATGCGGAAATTTAGGCAATGCCATACGATGTAGCACTACAAATCCCGCTGCTGCTGGACAAGGAAACAACCTAACGGGAATGGACAATACCATGGCAGCTGCCTCTGGCTCACAACCTACAGGTGGACCCGGAGCAGCCGGAAACAGTTTCGTTACCGAAATAGATGCTCTTGCTGGAGAAACCTATTTTGTTGTCATAGATAGACCAGTAGGAAACAGCCCTTTCAGTTTAGATTGGACAGGTACAGCTCAGTTTTCTGATATGCCAACAGACACTACAAATGGAGATCCTACACTATTGAATCTAGAAGAGTGTGATGCCGTTGCTCCTTTCGATGACAATTCAACGACTTTCGATTTAGAAAGCAACACTGCAATACTAATTGGTACGCAAACTGATGTTGCTGTCACCTATCATGCAAGTGAAAGTGATGCCAATATTAGCATAAATGCATTGACTAGTCCTTTCACCAATGCGACCAACCCACAATCAATATTCGCAAATATTAAGAACACTGCAACTGGGTGCTTCACAATCACCGAGTTTCAATTGAATGTCATCAACGAGCCAGAAAACAATCCAGTTCCAGATATGGTTGTCTGTGACGATGTCAGCAATGATGGGTTTGCTACATTCGATTTGGACTCCCAAACAGCGACGATTCTTGGTACTCAATCACCTACAGATTTCAATGTAACCTATCACGAAAACGCTGCAGATGCAACAACAGGTTCCAATAGTCTAACAAGCCCTTATACAAATACCTCTTCTCCTCAAACCATACACACAAGAGTGGAAAATGCATCAAACAATGTATGTTTTTCTACTGCTACGTTTCAATTGATTGTAAATACACTACCAATAATCCCTGCTATTCCCGATTATGAAATTTGTGACAATGATGATGATGGTGATTCAACCAATGGTTTCGTAGAATTTGATCTTACAACAATGGGTTCCTCAATAATAAATGGTCAAATCGGGGTCGCAGTATCATATTTCGAAACAATGACAGACGCTATTGCCAATACCAACAACATAACAAACCTTAGTAATTATACTAACAATACTGTCAATTCTCAGGTCATATTCATTCGTCTGGAAAATACAACTAGCAATTGCTTTACGACATCAAATTTCAATTTGATTGTAAATGAATTGCCTATAGTGAACGTTATTCCCAATTATGAAATTTGCGATGATGACGATGATGGAAATGCAACCAATGGTTTTGCTGAATTTGATTTAACGACAATGGATGCAATCATCATAAATGGACAAGCAAACACTACTGTTTCCTACTATGAGACGTTTACTGATGCCATTGCCGATACAAATGAAATAACAAATCTAACAAATTATGTAAATGCAGTAATCAATACGCAAACGATACATATACGCTTGGAAAACACTTTGACCAATTGTTTTAGTACTGCATCATTCAATTTAATAGTCAACACAATACCTACAATTCTTCCTATTTCAGATTATGAAATTTGTGATGATGCATCAGATGGAAGTGACGCAAATGGCTTTGCTACATTTAATTTGACAACCCAAGATGCAACAATTCTTAATGGACAACCCAATACTTCTATTTCTTATTTTGAAACACAAGCAGATGCTATTTCTAATACAAACCCAATAAACAACATAAGTACATATACCAACATAACTGCAAACACTCAGATCATTTATGTTCGATTGGAAAATACAACTACAAATTGCATAAATACCTCTCCGTTTAATATAATAGTCAACCCGTTGCCAGAAGTTCAAGATGCGACATTGGTACAATGCGACGAAGACGGTACTCCAGATGGATTCACGCAGTATAATCTTAATCAGGCGAATGAAAATGTAATGGTTGATGGCGATACCACGGGTTTCAATTACACCCATCACCTGACGCAAGCAGATGCACAAAACAATGTCAATGCAGTCACTCCGTCACCTTTCACGAACACGAGTAATCCACAGACAATCCATATAAGGATAGAGAATGCCACCACGGGATGCTTCCGTACCTCAGAATACGTCTTGGAGGTCACAGCTACAGACATTGGAGATGCGGGATTGCACGAATGTGACGACGATTACGACGGCTTCACGGAATTTACCCTTTCCGATGCGGATGCAACCATCTTGGCCTCATTGCCTCCAGGATTGAACGTGGATTATTACGCCACGGCCAACGATGCCCAATTGGAGATCAATCAGCTACCGGACAACTACACCAACACCACAGCCTTTGTGCAAACCATTTTCATACGTGTCGAAAATGCCAACGAATGCTTCGGTATCGCCAATATGGAAATCACGGTGGATCCCATTCCTGAGAACAACACCGTAAACGATATCGCAATATGTAGCGATACCCCGAACACAACCAACATAGATCTCACGCAATTCGACGCACAGATCTTGGGAACACAAAACCCAACAGATTTTACCATAGCCTATTATGAGACACAAACGGATGCAGACAACGACGTCAACGCATTGACAAGCCCATACACCAATGTGAGCAACCCACAAATTCTATTTGTTAGGGTTACCGACAATGCCAATGGGTGCTACATCACCGACATCAATTTCAGCATTATCATCAACGTGAATCCGACCGTAGTGGATCCGACACCTTTGGTAATCTGTGACGACGCAACTCCAGATGGCATCAATACCTTTGACTTGACCATAAAGAACAACGAGATCTCGGGTAACGACCCGAACTACTCGGTGACCTATTACGCAACGCAAGCGGACGCGGACAACGAGGTCAACCCATTGGCGATACCCTACACCAACACGACGAACCCGGAAGTGGTATTCGTACGGGTGGAGGACATCAACACGGGCTGCCACGGCACGACCACGCTTACCCTACAGGTGGAACAGGCCCCGGTGGCCTGCACGCCGACCCCGTTGGAATACTGCGATCCGGACAGCGACGGCTTCGGGGAGTTCACCCTGACCGATGCGGACGTGGAGGTGGCCTGTGGCGTCACTGCGGGCTTGGTGATCAGCTACCACGAGACGATGGCCGATGCACAGAACAACGTGAACGCACTTACGAGTCCCTATAGCAACATCGTAGCCGACACACAGATTATATATGTTCGCATAG